>DATFKV010000033.1:0-3708 GCA_035268465.1 Cryomorphaceae bacterium
TATATATCAAAGACAATCGAGCAGCGATTTATACCGCCTTGTGGATCCTTGTTGTGGGGTTCTTGATTGGTTGGCTTCTCACCTTTATTCTGAATATCCTTACTCTGGGTCTTTTCTGGTTGGTAGGATTGGGAATAGTCATTCGCACTATCGCCTATGCCGTGGTCATCGAGATTGTAGATCGCTTCATGGAAGACTTCGAAACAAAAGGTTTCCTACCGTCTTTGATGTTATCCGTTGCTTTGGCCATCGCATGGGGCTTGGCTGATATGATAGGTTAATAGTTCGAATACGGGGTATTCAAGTCTCATTTGGTTTATTCTTTCATCTCTTGATTCTGATTAACTTCTGTCTCAGTGAAACAGGGCCTTCCGAAGACGGAAAAAAAGACCAATCCGCTTGCGCCAATTGACCTTAATAATAGTAGAGAATGTCTTAATCAGGCGTATTCGCGTCTCTCGACGCCGTAGAGTGAGTATACCGAGTTGGTAAACTCATCGTCTGAATGAGAAGGCCAATTGTCTTTGTCAAAACCCGGCGCTTCTTTCAGTTTTTCTTTGTTTAAATTCAGGACTATGCGCCCCTCTTTGTCATCCGTATTAAATTCGAACGCTTCCAACGGTATGGCAAAAAGCTTATCGCCCATTCCCAAAAAGCCGCCGAATGAGAGTACGGTTTATTTTATGGAACCGCGGTTCCAATCTATCATGAGGTCTTCAATTTCGCCAATGTCTTTCGCTTCTGCGTTTTTGACATTGGTTCCTGTAATACTTGATGATGATAATAATCTCGGTGTCATATGTTATGTGTTTTTGGTTTAGGTTCAATCAAAAAGGTAGAAGAATGATTCCAACCTTTTATGATGGTTTTGAAGAAATCGATGGGCCTGTTAACCAGCATCTCCAATGCAGGAGGAACAGGGAGGGGCAAGAAAACCACATAGAATAGGCAGAGCAGTGTGGGGAGGGCCGGCAACGGCAGTTTTTGACTGCGACGAACAGCATGAATCACTGCTTGCAGAACCTTTTAGTCAAATCCCTTTGTTTTTTTATTTAAAAAAAGAAAAGGAGGACTTCGTAGTGAAGATCCTCCTTTCTCGCGATTACTGAATAATTTTTTTAGATGGACAAAACCGCACCACCTACGGCGGCTCCGGCCGATATCAATCCGGTAAGTACTAGCCACCAAGCTGCCGCGGCTGCGGTTGCGCGAGTGTGCTCCGCTTGGATCACGGCCTTTTTCTTAATCATTTCAATACGGCCTCTCGCTTCGGATTCCACTCTTGTCATTCGGTCGATTACCGTTTGCTTTGAGTCTTCCACTTCCTTTTTCAGGTTTTCGATATCCTCTTCAGAAAGAGATGTGTGGGCCGTAATCAAGGCAATCAAGGTGTCGGAAGAGAACTGTTCCGTTCTTTCGCGCACCACTTGTGGAGTGCTTTTCGGGTCGTCAAAGATCTTGTCGAGATCGTGTTTCAAGCTGTGGTATTGCAATTCGGGTCTTCCGGTTTCGTTAAAGAATGATGCAATCGCTTTGTCCATTCGATCAAGGATTTTTTCCGTTTGATCGCCAGCGGCAAAAGCCTGTTGCTTTACCCATCGCACGTATTTTTCTACTTCTTCGGCACCTTTGTCGACTTCCTCCTTGCTGTAATTCGTGTTATTTGCCAAGAGTGACTTCACCTTCTCCCGGTCCAAATCGCCGATCTTGTCAGCGTAGTTTTGGACGATCTCCGAAGGATTTGATTTAACGTCGTCGAAGGTTTTTTTCAAGCCCTCAAAGTTCATTCCTCCGCTCGAATCCGTGCTGATAAAATCCATCACTTTTTCGACCAACCGGTCAGTCGTTTGTTCGTCTTGTGGTGAAAGTTTCTTCGCTACATTCTTAATCGATTCTTTTTGTGTTTCACCTTCATCGAATGCGGCCTTGAGTTCCTTACCAAACGATTTCAACTTTTCTCTTTTCTCACCGTTGGCGTCCGATGACGAAATAGTATCAGACGCTTTATCAATGGCTTTTTGGATGGTTACCCATTTCATCGGGCTTCCACCGCCGCTGGTTTTGGCATTGGCTTTTGCATCCTTGCGGCTTTCCTTTATAATTTCTTGCAGGTCTTCTTTCAAAGTCCCGTAGTCGGGCACTTTGTTGTCTACTTCGTTGACGAAACGATCTACCGCGCTTTTCAGATCATCGAGGTTTACTTCAGTTTTGAGTTCATCCCTCACCTTTTCTACGGTATGATCGATCATTTTTTTGGTGCTTTTCTCTTTTGAGGTGCTGAAGGCACCGCTAATGAGGTCTGAAGACATTTTGAACCCTGACGTGGCGACTTGAGTCAGTCCGCCTACAATAACGCCCAGTAGTTTTCCTTCGAAGTAAACCACCATAATGCAGAACAAGGCCCAAATAACGAGGGCTACCGTAATGGCCACTTCGATACTTTCAATCACTACGAGATTCATGGCCAGAAGTGAACCGACGAAGGCACTTATGCCCAAGGTTATAATTGACCACACGCCAACTCCGCCGGCTACCTTCGTCCCGGCATTATTTGAAGAATCTGATTCGTCCTTGTCGTCTATATCCATGTAGGTCTCATCGCTGCTGTTGCGTACTCTGGATTGGACATATGTTTCTTTTAAATCACCGATGGCCGTGATCCCGCTGGCGATGGAAAGTGCCGTTAAAAATATCTGCACCCCGACGGCTATAATGACACCGGCCAATATGGCGACGGCAAAATTGGGATCTAAATAATATTCAACTTCGGTGGGTACTCCATAAACTTGTCCTTTGGCGATCATAGTAGAAGTCACCAAGAGCAATAGGGTGAAAAAAGGTTTTTTGGTTTTCATGACTTAGGTTTTTGTCTATTCACCTTTTTCATTTGCAAATCATCGTCCGAAAAGCATTTTCTGAGACGAGTAGGTCGATTTTTGACCAATAACGAGCGATCGAAAGAATTGGGAAATGGAATTGAGTCAGGCGCCCCGGTAATAATTTCTACATGGGTGAGGTTGATTTTACGGAATGCACAGATTTTGGCATTGATTTAGCAGAATCAATGGTATGAGCACTAATTTCAGTTATTACCATTTCCCCATTTTTAAAATCAACTTCATTTTAGCCACTTTTCTCCTTTCTTCATTGCCGTCTTTTTCGCAGGTAAGTGCGGAGGCAGATTCAGTCGAGCTTTGGTCAGAGAGAGAAATTCATCGCTCTTTCGGTGAGGCGCAAGAGACGTCCATCTCCGAAGTAAAATCGGCGGTAAATCGGTGGAGTGATTATTCCACTTTCGTAGATTCCATGGCTTTGGAAATAGAAATCGCCGACATTTACCATTCGCTCTATCCTCGGGCAGATAGCATCGGATTGGATTACTTGCCATTTAAATTTGCGATGATCGGGTATTTCCGCTTGCGCAATGACGGCATGCTCGAAAACGACGGCGTTTTGACCATTATCGATTACACCAAGCCGAGCGCGGAAGAACGATTTTATTGCATTGACCTGGTTAATCTAAAATTCCTCTTTCACACTTATGTAAGTCACGGAAAAAATACCGGGGTGGATCGGGCGCTCAAATTCTCAAATCGACCTCAATCATTGCAGTCCAGTTTGGGCTTGTACGTGACTGGCGAGACTTACGTAGGCTCAAAAGGCTATAGTTTGCGCTTGGACGGTGTAGAGAAGGGCATCAATGACAAT
>DATFKV010000034.1:0-4048 GCA_035268465.1 Cryomorphaceae bacterium
GCCATTAAGCCAAATATCGTTGTCCAAGGTCAATCGGTTGTCTTATCAGACCTGTTTGAGGGTATTCGAACTGCCAATGGAACATCATTTGCCGCACCCATAGCTGCGGGAATGTCTGCAAGCCTTTGGCAAGCCGTGCCACAAGCGACGGCGCAAGAGCTTTTCAATGCAATCGAACAAAGCGCCAGCCTCTACCAAAATCCAAATGACAGTCTTGGGTATGGTATTCCCGATTTTCAATTGGCGCTTTCTCTTCTTCAAGACTTAACCAATACGCGAGATCTCGGTTTGGCAGGCAGTGAATTGAAAATTTTCCCCAATCCTCTGATTAAAGGAGAGATGCTCAATCTTGCAATTCCAAAAGATTTTGGCGCACGAGTTGGCCTCGAACTTTACGACATAACCGGAAAATTGGTGATGAATCGCCAACTCACCACTTTTGAGGGGCGTGCCCGAATCCAATCACTGCCACTTCTCCACAACGGTCTTTATCTGGTGAGCATTCGCGGGGAAAATGGTCAGCGAGCTACCGCAAAAGTGCTTGTTGATTAAATCAACAATTCGAGTCTTGAAACTCTCTTCATTTCACGCAAGGTGAAATGATCTTTTGGCGTTATTTGAACCCATGTCGCCAACCGGTATCATCCTGCTTATAGCGGGATATTTTCTTACACTCATCCTCATTGCCCGACTCACCGGAAGGAAAGCGGACAATGATGGCTTCTTTGTCGGTAATCGCAACTCTCCTTGGTACGTCGTGGCTTTCGGAATGATCGGTGCCTCGCTGAGTGGTGTTACATTTATTTCCGTGCCGGGCTGGGTAGGAGATTCGCAATTCTCCTACATGCAGATGGTGTTAGGCTATGTACCCGGTTATTTTGTGATCGCATTCGTTCTACTTCCGCTTTATTACCGGCTAAAGCTCACCAGCATCTACACTTACTTGCGAGATCGCTTCGGCAGACATTCTTATAAAACCGGTGCTTCTTATTTTTTGCTTTCGCGAATTATCGGGGCTGCGTTTCGGCTTTACCTCGTGGCCATGGTTTTGCAGTTGGCTGTTTTTGACCGAATAGGAATGGAGGTTCCATTTGCCGTAACGGTCTTTATCACGGTCTTTCTGATTTGGCTCTACACTTTTCGAGGTGGAATTAAAACCATCATCTGGACCGACACCTTGCAAACAGCCTTTATGCTTCTCGCTGTCGGGATCAGCGTTTACTCTATTTCCACTTCGCTAGGACTTGATGCCGCAGGCTTAATGGAAAGGGTAGGAGACAGCGAGTACAGCCGTATCTTCTTTTTCGATGATGTCAATGACTCGCGGCATTTCGCTAAGCGATTCTTGGCGGGAATGTTCATCACCATCACTATGACGGGATTGGATCAGGACATGATGCAAAAGAATCTCAGCTGCCGCAATTTGCGCGACGCTCAGAAGAATATGATCTCATTTAGTCTGGTGTTGGTAGTGGTGAACCTCGTTTTTCTTACCCTCGGTGCCTTGCTTTTTATTTACAGTCAGGAGAACGGATTGACTATTCCCGAGCAAACCGATCAACTCTACCCCCTACTCGCAGTGGAAGGCTATTTAGGTCCCGCCGTTGGAATTCTCTTCGTACTGGGACTCATCGCAGCGGCTTATTCCAGCGCCGATTCGGCTTTGACCGCACTTACGACTTCCTATTCCATCGACATTCTCGAAGTGGATAAGCTCGATGAAAAAACGGCCAAGCGAAAGAGGCAACGAGTACATATAGCCATGTCACTGGTGCTAATTGGGGTTATCCTGATTTTCCGTGTGATTAATAATGACTCGGTCATTGCCCAGCTATTCACCGCTGCGGGGTATACATATGGCCCATTGCTGGGCTTGTACGCCTTCGGCTTGTTCACAAAACTTCCGGTGCGCGATCGCGAAGTGCCCTATATCGCTGTGGCTTCTCCCATCTTGTCATTTCTTCTTGATTACTACTCCGCCGATCTGTTTGGCGGATACGAGATCGGATTTGAAATTCTCCTGATCAACGGAGCCATCACCTACCTCGGTTTGTATTTGAGTAGTTTGCGTGCCCGCTAATTGGAGATTTGAAAGGTATTTTTTTGTCCACTCGCGCCTCCTTGGCATGCTTTGCGGTTTTTTCTGCGCAGTGCAATTCTTTTCACCACTAAGGACACCAAGCATGCGCAAAGAAGACCAAGAGTTTAGTCCACAGCGTTTTTTCTTGCGAAGAAATCCCGACCCAAAAAGTTGAAAACCCTCAGCGGTCTCAGCGCAACCTCAGCGTTGAAAAATAAGTTACAGAGTTCATGATTAACGCAGAGCCGCAGAGAAGGCGCAGAGTTCGGAGAGTGAGATTTATAAGCAAGCTTCGGTTACGAATCATAACATTCCCATTGAGCCTTTCGAAACACCATGCTCTTCTCTGCGCAACCTCTCTGCCTTTATTTTGAAAAACAAAAAATGCATAACCCTCGTGTCACACAGCACATCGGTAGCTTATGTCTTTATGCCATTAGTCAGAAGGGTTTACTCGAAAATTTGCACGGAATTATAAAGCATATCCCTATAACTTCTTTGACGGGGAGTTGAAGTTTTATAGAAGTACTTCCGAAAAAAACCCTTTTTTAAACCTCAAAAAATCAGTTGTTTATGAGTGCGCCCAAAAGAAATCGGGCTTTTTGAAATCTATTGCCCCGTTCCATGCGTTGGTATTATAAATCACTCAAAACAATATATTATGAAAAAAATTAAACTCTTATTAATGACATTTTCGCTCGCTCTCATGGCGAGCACCATTTTCGCAAATCACCTCACGGGTAATTTGCTCTTTTCAGCACGCTTTTCGGGAGCGCAAGAGGTTCCTGCGGTTGAAACCGATGCCACCGGGGTGGGAAGCTTTTTTCTCAATGCTGCGATGGATACCTTGTGTTTAACGATTACCGTAAATGGATTGAGCGGCCCGATTACGGGAGCGCACATTCATGAAGGGATGGCCGGTATGAACGGTGGCGTCTTAATCGGTTTTACCGACAATATTGAAGGGAACTCAATAAAAGCAACTATAACAGGAGAAGCGTTAACACCAGAATTACTGGTAGCGATGTTGAACGAAGGTCTCTACTTCAATATTCACACGGAGGCCAATCCTTCAGGAGAAATCCGCGGACAGATTTTGCTCGAAACGGATAGAGCCTATACGGGAATTCTTGATGCTGAGCAAGAGGTACCAAGCAACAGCAGCGAAGCCACTGGCTTGGCCACGTTCAACTTGAGCAAAAACGGAGCTGAGGTTAATTATTTTGTCGTAGTTGACGGATTAACAGGTCCGATTCAGATGGCACATTTGCACAATGCACCTGCCGGCGAAAATGGTGGTGTTGTTGTAAATTTAGGTGATGGAATTGATGGAAACGTAATTTCGGGCTCTTTCGACCCCACTGCCTTCGACGGGCTACTTGAGGACATGAATGCAGGCAATATTTACATCAATGTTCATACGGAAGAAAATCCGGGTGGTGAAATTCGTGGGCAGCTTATGCTTCAAGAGCGATTGAGTCACGACGCTTATTTGAATGTAGCACAAGAAATACCAGCTCCTACCATGGAAGCCGATGGGAATGGATTGGCCATTGTTGGTTTGAATTACACGCTGGACACCTTATTTTATGATGTGCAAGTAGAAGGATTGACGGGGCCGATGACGGGAGCTCATTTCCACGATGGTGCCCTCGGTGAGACCGGTGGAGTACTTATTGGCCTCACCGACAACATCGACGGAAATAGAATCAATGGTTTTGTAACCGGAGAGGCCTTGACAAATGAGAATATCGTTAAGTTTTTGTCGGGTCAGATTTACTTGAATGTGCATACGGAAGCCAATGCTGCCGGTGAAATTCGCGGACAGGTTTACAAACTGATTCGCGAAGGATATACTTACGAATTGTCAGGAGACCAAGAGGTACCTGCGGTAACGACGGACGCATACGGTTCGGGAATCGTAAGTATCGACAGAGATCAGACCAACGCTCACTTTATGATGGCGTA
>DATFKV010000035.1:0-2207 GCA_035268465.1 Cryomorphaceae bacterium
GCTGTAAAGCGCGTGGTCCATATTCTCAATCTCATTTTGAAGCAGAAGTCCGAACATCTTATCCGTAGGGAAGAACTTTGCCACGACAGTGGTAGATGCGTGTGCTCTGTGGGCCGTCCCAAATGCATCGTTGACGAAGCAATCGCCGTGCTCGGCCAGCTGACCTGCAAAGAATTCATCGCCTTCGGTTTCTTCATTGTGAAATCTGAGGTTTTCCAATAGCAACACTTGCCCGGGTCTGAGATTGGCCGATTGTTTTTTGGCTTCATCGCCAATACAATCTGATGCGAATTCCACTTCTTTGCCCAGCTTGTCTTTCAAGGTGCTTATGATATGCTTCAGAGAAAATTTTTCATTTGGCTCTCCTTTTGGTCTGCCTAGGTGAGACATTAAAACCACAGAACCCCCACCGTCCAAAACTTTATGAATGGTAGGCATTGCAGCTTCTATTCTTGTGGCATCCGTTACTTCTCCTTTTTCGTTCAGCGGCACATTGAAGTCCACGCGAATCAAGGCTCTTTTATCTTTAAAATCGTAGTTGTCTATTCGAATCATTTTTATTGGCTTTGATACAAAATTAAGAATCTTCACTCCCTAAAGGACCGATTAGAGGAATGAATATTTCTACCTTTGATCGCCTGAGAAAACTGAAGTGTATTTTAAAGACATCATAGGACATTCCGACTTGCAACAATCGCTGACTCAAACAGTCAAAGACGATCACGTCAGTCATGCTTTAATGTTTGCCGGGAAAGAGGGAAGTGGAAATTTGGCCTTAGCCCTTTCCTTTTCAGCATATTTGCTGTGCAAAAACCGGGGGGCTGAAGATAGATGTGGCGTTTGTGCCAATTGCAAACAGCTCGACCAGTTAGCACATCCTGATCTTCATTTTTCGTTTCCTTTCATAAAGATTAGTGACAAAATAAAAGTCACTCAGACCTTTCAGCGCGATTTTAAAGAGGCGGTAAAAAAGAATCCTTATCTCTCTTTGAAAGACTGGGAAATCGAAATCGCCGGAGAGAACAAGCAATCGATCATCACGGTAGACGAGAGTGCTGAGATAGTCAAAAAGCTATCGCTAAAATCATTTGCCGGAGGCTATAAAATCATGATCATTTGGATGCCCGAAAAACTACACACGGCAGCTGAAAACAAATTGCTCAAGACTCTGGAAGAACCGTCTCCGAGAACGCTGATAATTTTAGTGACCGAAAAGGTCGAAGAATTGCTTCCGACGATCATATCTCGGGTGCAGATGGTAAAATGCAGACCTTTAAACGACGAGGAAGTTCGCGAAGGATTGACGAAAAAATTCAGGTTTTCAACCGAAGTGGCAGAAAAAGCTGCCCAACTGGCCGAAGGAAATTTCAATTTGGCGTTGAAAATCGCAAAAGATCCCGATGCCGAAAATGCTTACTTTGAATTGTTTCAACAATGGATGCGCACCTGTGTGGCGCCCAAAAATCACGACATCGTAGAGGTAACTGAAAAGATCGCTGCATTGAGCCGAGATCAACAAGGTTATTTTTTGGAGTACTGTCTGAACTTTCTCCATGAAGCGATTATGTATGCCTATTTGGGCAAGGAAAAAGCTCGATATGTAGGCGCCGCTGCCGAGTTTGCTGAAAAATTTGCTCCATACATGGCCGGTAAAGATTTGGGTGCATTTCACGACACTTTGAGTAAAGGCCATAGACTGGTAGAGAGGAATGTAAATCCACGATTGCTTTATATGAAACTGAGTGCCGAGATGATTCGGATCTTCATGGGTAAAAGGCCTGAACCTATTTCTTAACTTTGAACAAAAGAATAGCACGCTAATGGGATGTGAGAGTTGTACGAAAGGAAGTAACGGAACACCGGCAGGATGCAAGAACAACGGTACTTGCTCTACCGGAGGATGCAGTAAATTGGCCGTTTACGATTGGCTGAGCAACATGGAGCTTCCCGGCAATATGAAACGTTTTCCTTACGTGGAAGTGCGCTTCAAAGGCAGCCGCAAAGACTTTTACGAGAATACCTCATCCTTGAGTTTGAACCCCGGAGATTGCATAGTGGTAGAAGGAAGTCCGGGTTATGATGTGGGCGTTGTATCTGCCGAAGGTGAATTGGCCCGTCTACAGATGGACAAGAAAAAATTGAGCAAAAATACGCGCGACATCAAGCGGATTTTGCGCAAAGCAACTTCGGATGACCTCACACTGTGG
>DATFKV010000036.1:0-6628 GCA_035268465.1 Cryomorphaceae bacterium
AGTTCACGCATCATTTCCAAATCGTAGGTGGTGCGCTCTTCGAGGCGTTTGGCTTCAAGGTGGCGGCCCTGTTCTTCAAAAAATTGGACTTGAGACACCATGTCTTGTTGAATTTGCCAAATGGCATCGTTCATCGTTTGCTTGGTGGTCACAAAAAGGTTGGCGGGGTAAATGTTGATTTGGTCAAACTCGGCTATAGTGGCACCGCTTTCGGGATCGAAGCTGCTGATGCTGTCGATCTCATCGCCGAAGAATTCTACGCGAATACAGTGATCTGCGTAAGCCAGGTAAATATCCACCGTATCACCTTTAACACGAAATTTTCCGCGATCGAGCTCGTGATCGTTTCGTGAGTAAAGGCTGGCCACCAGCAGGTGTAACAGGGAATTTCGCGACACGAGCTGCCCCTTTTCGATAGGGATTACACTTTTGTGAAATTCGTTGGGGTTTCCTATTCCATAAATGCACGATACCGATGCCACTATGATTACATCCCGTCGTCCGGATAGCAGCGCAGAAGTAGCACTAAGCCTCAGCTTTTCAATCTCCTTATTGATGCTGAGGTCTTTTTCGATAAAGGTATTGGAAGTAGGAATGAAAGCTTCGGGTTGGTAGTAATCGTAATAGGACACGAAGTACTCCACCAGATTATCGGGAAAGAAACTTTTGAATTCGCTGTAAAGCTGAGCCGCCAAGGTTTTGTTGTGCGACAGAATCAGTGTAGGTCGATTGACTTGACTGATCACATTGGCTACCGTAAACGTCTTCCCCGAGCCCGTTACCCCGAGTAAGGTTTGGTGACGATCGTCTTCAACAATTCCTTTGACCAACTGTTCTATTGCCCGAGGTTGATCACCCGTGGGTTCAAATTCTGATGTAAGCTTAAATTTCATTGGAAATACAAATCTACTGATTGGTTACCTTCATTCCTCAAAACACAGAATACCAAGCGATGTTTTTAAAGAAAATTTTGCACTACTTGAATCCCGCTTCATTTTTCAAAAAAGGAAAGGGAAATGTCAATCTGAGAATGATGCACGGAATTAACCGCATCTCTATTTTTATGTTCCTCATCTGTGTCATCGTTCTGTTGGTCCGCTATCTGGGTAGGTAGGTGATGCTTCTAACGAAATTCGCAATGACTTATTCAGTGGAGAGACCGATTTTTATTTAAAAAGACTCTCCTTAATTTCGGCGGATGATTGTACGCGTAGTAGAACTCAAATTTGAGCGGGAAGATTTGACCTTGGCATTGGAAAAGTTAAAAGCAATTGCGCCAAAAGTCAGAGCAATGGAGGGTTGCAGTTACCTTGAGATCAGTAGCGGGCTAAAGAACACAGGCATGATTCTCACATACAGCCATTGGACGGGTACCGAAGCGCTGAACGCCTACAGAGATTCCGAAACCTTCATTAATTTCTGGCGAGATATTAAAAAGCTTTTCGCCGAACCTGCACGAGCTTGGTCGCTTGATCCTTTGGTGGAGTTGGTTTAATAGGTATTCTGTATGCAGTATTCGGTATTCAGAATACTCCATACTGAATACTCCATACTGAATACCGAATACTGAATACTGAATACCGAATACTGAATACTTTGTACCCAATACCCCATACCACTTCCATCTGTTAAGAATTCCAAAACCTTTTCCACCCCCACACGCATTCCGACGTGCGGTCGTTCTTCTCTACCTGTTTATTCCATTATCTTTGGCGACTTAAATTCACGATAGTTAATGTGGGCACTTTTTAAGAAAGAGCTAAGAAGTTTCTTGAGTTCCGTAATCGGTTATGTGGTCATAGCCGTTTTTCTCCTGCTTACGGGCTTATTCATGTGGGGCTTCCCGGGTAATTTGAATATTCTCGATCAAGGATACGCAACCCTTGACACGCTCTTTTACGTGGCACCGTGGGTGTTTATGTTTCTCGTCCCTGCGGTTACCATGCGTTCCTTTTCCGAGGAAAAAAGGACGGGAACCATCGAGCTACTTTTTACCAGACCATTGACCGATTCGTCCATCATATTGGCAAAGTTTTTTGCGGGAGTAGCTCTGGTGATTTTAGCTCTGTTGCCTACTTTGATTTATTTGTACAGTGTAGTAGAGCTGGGCAATCCTGAAGGAAATGTGGATATGGGCGGTACTTGGGGTTCCTATCTCGGGCTCTTCTTTCTGGCGTCTGGATTTACCGCTATCGGCATCTTCGCCTCCGCCATCAGCGACAATCAAGTGGTTTCATTTATTATCGCACTTTTTCTCTGTTTCTTCTGCTACAGCGGGTTAAACCAAATCGCGTCATTCGATCTCTTTGGTTCGCTCGACCGATTCATTCAGTCGCTCTCCATTGCAGAGCACTATGATTCGATGAGCCGAGGCGTTATTGATACGCGAGACGTGGTTTATTTCATCGTCCTTTCCGGAATCTTTATCATTCTAACTCGCGGAATTCTCAAAAACCGAAGAATAGCATGAGCCGACGCGTTACTTCAAAATCCAAAGTTTGGTTAGAGACTCTTTTGGGAATAGTCTTGCTGGTTTTAATTGGCTATATCAGCACCATTAGGTTCCAGCGATTTGACCTGACGGAGGAGAAAAGACACAGCTTAACTTCATCGACCATCCGCTTGTTGGAAGATTTGGACGATGTGGTTTATATCAAAGTATTTCTCGATGGGGATTTTCCCGCCGACTACCAGCGACTGCGTCAATCCATTCGGGAGAAGCTGGATGAGATGAAGGCATACGCCGGCGAAGAGATTCAATACGAGTTCATCAATCCGAGTGAAGCGGAGGACCGCAAGTCGCGTGAAGAGATGTATGGCGAATTGGTAAAGAAGGGACTTCAATACACCTCACTTCAGATTCGTGAGAAGGACGGTGTGAGTGAGAAAATCGTTTTTCCGGGGGCATTGATTTCTTACCAAGACAAAGAATTCCCGCTTCAAATATTGCAGAACCAGCAGCGAACGACCGATGCGCAGATGGTCAATCGCACCATCAACAATTTGGAGTATAGCTTGGTCAATGCCATCTACCAAGTTCGCGAAAGCGAGCCCAAAAAGGTAGCCTTTATCGAAGGTCACGGAGAATTATCTCCCATGCAGACGCGAAGCTTCCAAAATGAATTGGAGAAACACTACGATGTAGACCGCGTGGACATAGGGGGGATGGTAAACTCTTTAAGCCGAAACGTGGCGGGAGAGGGAAAACGCATGAACCGATACGATGCGATCATTGTGGCCAAACCCACCGAAGAGTTTAGTGAACAGGATAAGTACATCATTGATCAATTCGTAATGCTGGGTGGAAAGGTTATCTGGTTGATCGACGCCATGCAAGTCTCCATGGATAGTTTGATCACGAGTGATGTCACCATGGCTTTGCCATTGAGAACCAATCTCGACGACCTTCTTTTCAATTACGGCGTGCGGTTGAATCGCGATATTCTCTTGGACAGAACTTGTGCGCCAATTTCACTTTTAACGGGCCCTCCGGGCAATGAGCGCGCTGAATTATTCCCTTGGTACTATAAGCCGATTTTGATTCCCGAGGTATCTCATCCCATCGTAGCCAATGTGGATCCTATACTTTCTGAATTCATTAGTAGTCTCGACACCGTAGAGGCCCCCGGCGTCTCAAAGAAGATAATTGTTCGCACATCGGAGTACACGAAGATTTTAAAATCCCCTGCGAGGGTGAGTTTCAACATCGTTTCCATCGATCCTGAATTCGGCAGTGCCAACAGGCCGAAACAACCCGTAGCTGTTTTGCTGGAAGGGGAGTTTGAATCGAATTTTGCCAATAGGCTGCCGCCAAATTTTCTCAATGAAGACTTATTGGATTTCAGAGAAAAGAGTCCGCTGACCAGACAATTGGTGGTTTCTGACGGTGATGTTGCCGCCAACCCCGTCAGCACAGACGGAACCAAGTTTCGGCCACTCGGATTTGATGAGGTGCTGGGCCGAAAAATGTACGGCAATACGGAGTTTCTGATCAATGCCATGAACTACCTGCTCGGTGATGCCACGTTGATCAACGTACGATCAAGAAGCATCGCATTGCGCAAACTCGATGATGAGCAAATCGTTCAAGAACGCGAGCAATGGCAAATTCTCAACATCGGACTTCCCATCTTCATCACCATTTTATTTGGCTTGGGCCAATGGTTTTGGCGGAAGCGGGCATATTCTAAAAAATAATTTCAGCAATGAAGAAAATCACATTATTGCTTTTGTTAGTGGTTATTGTTGGCGGAATCGCCGTTTACCTCACTCTTGCCGATGACCCTTTCAAGAGCGAGGGAGTTGAGCAAAGTGATTTTGCCATTTCGGATACGGCCTCCATCGGAAAAATACTGATCGCCGATCGATCCGGTCGGGTAGTTAAATTGACTCGAGGAGATGACAGATGGATGCTTAATGGGAAATATCCTGCCCGCGAAGATGCGGTAACAACCCTTTTGCGCACCTTTAAAAATATCTATATACAACGTCCCGTGGCACGCGAAGCCCAAGAGCAGGTAAATACCGTGATGTCCTCTTCTACCAAGAAAGTAGAAATATACGACTTGGAGGATGAGCTCATAAAGACCTGGTATGTCGGTCACGCAACCATGGATAAAAAAGGAACTTACATGCTTCTTGAAACGCCTAAAAATGGAAAATCATCGGTTCCATTCATTATGGACATGAAGGGCTTTATCGGTATGCTCAATACGCGTTTTTTTCTCGATGAGAACGAGTGGAGAAGTACGCTGCTTCTCACTTATCCCGACATGAACTTAGAAGAGATCGAAGTAGAATACCCCACCGATCATGAATCCTCATTTAAAATAAAATACGGTGGTGGAAATGAGATCGAGCTCTTCACCGCAGATGATACCCCCGTGCCTGTATTTGATACCATTAGGTTAAAAGATTACATGCTCAACTACAAAAAGATGGCCTTTGAAAATTACCGAACCGGACTGAGCGAAGTTCAAGTTGATTCGGTGAAGGCTACCGTTCCTTTTCAAATTATTCGGGTGACGGATTCCTCGGGCAAGCATGAAATTAAGTTCTGGCCGAAAAAAGCGCCTGACTTTGATAAGACGGCCGGCGCCGATAGTTTAAGCCTTGATCGGGAAAGGATTTATGGAACATATAACGACGGAGAGTTGGCTCTGGCCCAAAGATTTGTCTGGGATAAATTCCGGGCACCTGTGGGCGCATTTATTTCCAATGAGTAATGTTCACATTCTGTTCAAAAAAGCGTCATAAGCGTTTGCCTTAATCGCGTATATTTGTCGCCTCGCCACAATGGCTGAAAAGTGTATTTACCATGAAATTCATCGTCACCAGTACCGAACTACTCAAGCACTTACAAACCGTAAGCGGTGTGCTTGCCTCAAATAATACTCTTCCGATTCTCGACAATTTCCTATTCGAAATTGACAAGGATTCACTTACCATCTCGGCGAGTGATTTGGAAACGACAATGATCACTCACCTTTCGGTGAAAGCCGAAGAGACAGGATCGATAGCCGTTCCGGCTCGTATTGTTTTGGATTATTTGAAAACTTTGCCCGAGCAGCCTCTCACCTTCACCATCGATGAGGCGAGTCTTGGAATCGAAATATCAAGTAGCTACGGAAAAAGTAAAGTGGCAGGTTTTTCTGCCGATGAATTTCCTAAGAATCCCGAGATGGATGATGCTTCCGGTGTTACGATTCCTTCAGATGTGATTTCGGAAGCCATCCACAAGACCATTTTTGCCACGGGCAATGATGATCTCCGTCCGGTAATGTCGGGTATCTTTTGCGAGTTTTCGAAAGATGGTCTACGATTCGTGGCCACCGATGCGCATAAGTTGGTTCGCTACACCAGAACCGATTCAAAAGCCGACAAAAATTCAACGTTCATCATTCCCAAGAAACCTCTTAATCTTTTGAAAGGGGCGCTTGGAAATACGGCTTCTGACGTTCAGATGGACTTCAACGATACGAACGTGAAGATTTCTTTTGACGAAACCGTGATGATCGCGCGATTGATCGATGGGAAATACCCCAACTACGAAGCGGTTATTCCAAAAGACAATCCGAACAAGATGTTGGTAGAGCGCACGGCTCTTCTCGGGTCTATTCGTCGGGTATCGATCTTCTCGAACAAGACTACTCACCAAGTTCGTCTGCGCATCAGCGGAAGCGAACTTTCTGTTTCAGCTGAAGACCTCGACTTTGCCAATGAGGCCAATGAGCGCCTGACCTGCAGCTACGAAGGTGACGATATGGAGATTGGTTTCAACAGCCGGTTTCTGATCGACATGCTCAATAATTTGGACACTGCCGATGTGCAGCTTCAATTGAGCGCGCCTAATCGCGCGGGAATCCTCGTTCCGATGGGATCAGAGAACGAAGGCGAAGACATTCTGATGCTGGTGATGCCGGTGATGTTGAATGCTTAATTGGTATTGGGTACGGGGTATTGGGTATTGAGATGGGAGTAGAGTTGTATTCAGTATTCAGTATTTAGTACTGTTATTCGGTAAAACTACAACTGAATACTAGCTACTGAATACTAGCTACTCTACTGAGATATTAAAAATTCCCTCTGCGAACTCTGCGCCCTCTCGGCGGCTCTGCGTTTAAAAATG
>DATFKV010000037.1:0-3055 GCA_035268465.1 Cryomorphaceae bacterium
GCCGCTGTTTACTGGATTGAACGATGATTTTAAAATAGGTCGATACCACTCTTGGGTGGTCGATGAATCGTTTTTGTCCGATCAATGGCAAGTGACTTGCCGTGATGAAAGCGGGGAGATAATGGGAATGAGTCATCGCAAAATCCCTGCCTTCGGAATTCAATTTCATCCCGAGAGTGTGTTGAGCCCCGATGGCCGAACCATTCTTCAAAATTTCCTAGCGGTTTAGCTTAGGCCCATACCTTCGTTCCCTCCGAACAGTTTTTGCAAATTTCTATTTCGCTACGCGATCGAAGTAAGGCCGATCTGAAATTGGAATAAGTTTCTCCTCTCCAAATCTCTGCAAAACCTTCTTGGCCAATTTGCCCCATCTGATGGGTGGCATCCTTATCAAAGCAGCAGGGGACCACACGGCCATCCCATGTGACTACGGCCGAATGCCACATTTTCCAGCATTGGTCGTCCAACAAATTTTTGATGCCCCACTTCCCATCGGCCCTTTTTTTGTAACGGGCGTATTCGTCGATTGTAGGGATTAATGGATTTCCGTTTTCATAATCGTAGACTTGAGCGGTTTTGAAATGCACTCCATCCACTCCCAGATCTTTCCCCAGTTTTTTTACATCCTCAATTTGGTGTTCATTCGGCTTGACCACGAGAAATTGAAAATACACTCTGGGAAAGGTGCTTTTGAGTTCGCGGCGCTTTGCTAAAATTATTTTGGTCCCTTCGATGACTTTGTCAAGCTTCCCCTTTTTTCGGTAGGATTCATAAACGTCTTGGGTCGTTCCGTCTATGGAAATAATCAATCGATTGAGTCCGGACTTCACGATATCCTCGGCACTTTTTTCATTGATGAAATGCGCATTGGTTGAAGTGGCGGTGAAAATCCCTCGATCGCTCGCTTTGGCAATAAGCCCGTTCATATCCGGGTGAATAAAGGGTTCGCCTTGAAAGTAAAAGGTGAGGTAAACCAAGTCTTTTCCGATTTCATCCAAAAGTTGATCCAGCAATCCTTCTTTTAAGTTACCCGTCGGTCGGGTAAACTGTCTCAAGCCACTCGGACACTCAGGACAACCCAAATTGCAAGCGGTGGTGGGTTCTACCGAAACGGCAATTGGCATGGGATGAGAAGCCTGAAGAGAGCGGTCTCTGCTTTTCTGAAAAGTACGATACAAAGACCACGCATTTTTGAAGCGGCGCCAAGTGAGGTGCTTCAATAAATAGCTTGTTTCGTAAAAATCCGCCAGCATAATTTAGGCAAAGATAGACCACAAGGTTTACCTGTTTACCATTCTATCTTATATTTGCCCCTCACTTAGGACACGCAATACATGTGGGAAAAAACAGCCGGGATTATTCTGCGAAATCGAATCGCGCTTTTGGCTGTAGTTGTGGTAGTTACCGTTTTCATGGCTTTTCAAGCAAGAACGGTGACGATGAGCTACAAGTTTGGTGGGATTCTTCCCAAAGATGACAGTACTCAAATAGAGTATGATCGGTTTACCGATCGATTTTCTGAAGACGGTAATGTTTTGGTCCTTGGGGTGCAAGGCGAACGACTCCATACCTATCCGACCTTTTCCAAATGGTATTCACTTGGCTACGACCTCAAAGCAATCGAAGGAATTGACAGTGTTTTTTCCGAGGCGCACCTTTATACCTTAGAAAAGAATGCCGAAGAAAAGAAATTCGATGTTCGAAAGGTGGTACAGCGGCGCCCCGAATCTGCGGCAGAAGTAGATAGTCTCAAAAAGGAAATCAACAACCTCCCTTTTTACCGAAACCTTCTTTACAACGATTCTACCGATGCGAGTTTGATGATGCTTTTCGTCAACCGCGCAGCGTTTAATAGTGATAGAAGGGTAGAAGTATTGGCGCAGGTAGAAGAGGTGGTCGAAGCTTTTTCAGACGATACAGGACTTCAAGTTCACTATTCGGGATTGCCTTACATCCGAACCAAACAAACGGCAAAGATCAAGCAAGAGCTAGGAATGTTCGTTGGTCTTGCCGCTGCTGTTACGGCACTGCTCATGCTCCTTTTCTTTAAGAGTTTCCGAGTCATGTTTATCAGCCTCTTTGTGGTGATCATCGGGGTGATTTGGTCGATTGGAACCATCGGACTTTTGGGGTTCAAGTTGAGCGCCTTGATGGGCCTCATTCCTCCATTGATTATCGTGATCGGGGTTCCCAATTGTGTTTTTCTGCTCAATAAATACCACAACGAGTACCGCCACCACGGAAATCAAATCAAAGCACTTAGTAGGGTCATTCACAAGGTGGGCAATGCTACCTTCATGACCAATGCCACTACGGCCATGGGTTTCGCGACATTTATCTTCACCCAAAGTGCCATGCTCCAAGAGTTTGGTATAGTGGCATCGATCAATATTTTGGGGGTTTTTGTTTTATCGTTAATTATCATTCCTTGTGTTTTTAGCTTTATAGCCCCGCCCAGAGAAAGGCATGTGGCGCACCTCGATCGGAAGTGGGTGGATAAGGCCGTTGCCATTCTGCATGGATTGGTAAGCAATCACCGCCGAAAGGTTTACATCGGAACGGTAATCGTATTGGGAGTTTCTATCTACGGCGCTACCTTGGTTGAAGCCACGGGTAACATTGTGGACGATTTGCCCAAAGACGACCAGATTATCAAAGACCTCAACTTCTTTGAGGATAATTTTGCCGGAGTCATGCCGCTGGAAATACTGGTCAATTCACTGGATAGTAGTCAGGTCACCAAGGGAAAAACCCTGAAAAAAATTGAGAAACTCCAAGAAACTCTGGAGGCATATCCTGAAATTTCGCGGTCCTTAGCTATAACTGACGCTATCAAGTTTGCCAAGCAAGCGTATTACAACGGATTAGAGAGCCGATATAGTTTGATTTCCAGTTATGAAAGGTCATTTGTGGGGCCATATCTCAGAGGCAATGAATCCGACGCGGGTAAGATATCCCAGATGTTTCTCGATTCGACCCAAACGGTCACCCGCATTTCTGCCCAGATAGCCGATATCGGGACTACCGAACTAGACAGTCTGATGGAAGACCTCAA
>DATFKV010000038.1:0-5761 GCA_035268465.1 Cryomorphaceae bacterium
TTTCAGCCACTCTACCTTCGCAAATGCAGAAGACATCAAAGTGCGAGCTCTTGAGCTGGCTACTTGTGGTTCAAATAATTTTGATATTGATTATGATCATCCCAATGTATCAGGTGGGAGTCCGCTCGCACTGCGCTTAGAGCCATTGGCATATACAGGAGGAGGCTTGGTCGATGTAGACTTTTGTCCACTTGATTTTCCTTCAGAGGACGATTGCCCGATCATCAATTCGGCTGCTCCTCCCGGAAAGGATGTTGTAGGTGATGGAAAATCAGGAGAATCTGATGCTCCCGAAACTCTATCCCAATTCGAAGTGATTATTGAAGAGTTTTACGGTGAAATAAATGCTTATGAAAATCTTGATGGTTCCGACCCTTACCTGCCCGAAGAATACCGTATGTGGAACACTCTGATTCGTGCAGTTCAGTGGGATAGTATAGGAAACTTTCCGAAAGAAGACGTTTTTGAATTGCTGAATCAATATGAACCAACTGAAATGGCATCGAGATTTGCTTCAGCTCTTGCTGAAGAACTGGGTTTTGAAACTCCTGCTTGGGTTAATTCTCAAGACAATTTCAACCAAACGAATGAAGAGGCCGCATTGTCAGGAGTTGAGGCTGCAGGTCTTCCTTATGAAATCGATGAGGTTATGGAAGCTTCGTATTTCAATTCTGCTTCAAATACAGCAGCATTTGTAAAACTGTATCATGAGAACGACAAAATTTTCGAACCTATTCCTATGATTATTGAGGCAGAGCTGCCGGATACTTATGGAGTTGATGAAGATAAATCGAATAGATCGGAGTCTGACGTTCAGATTGTTAGTGTAAGGCCTAATCCGTTCGATCAGAATTTTATGATCGGTTTTGAAAGCTCGCAAGAATACGATAATGCACGCATTGTTTTCTATGACTTGCTCGGACGAACAATTTCTGACAATAGTTTCGGTGAAATATCTCAAGTAGAAATCGATGGCTCAGAATTTCCTTCGGGGGTATTGATTTACTCCGTATATCTGGATGGAAAATTATTTGACACGGGAAGGATTGTTAAAGCAGAGTAATCTATTAACTGGTTAACATCAAAGCCCGACGCCTTACGTCGGGCTTTTTTAGCTTTCTTGTTTTAACATCGGGTTCTTCGCCACCGGATACGCATTAAAGGTCCCCAAGCCTTTGGAAACGACCTTTCCCTCTGCATTTTCGATGAAAATCGTGCCCTCTGAAGAAATTAATCTGTTTCCTTCGAATGTCACTTTTCCCAATCCATAAAGCTTATCGCCTCGTTTAATCGGTGCGTAGTAGTTGAGCTTGAACTCGACGGTACTTACCAACTTGTCTTTTTCTACTGCCAGCGACAAGGCAGCGACACCAAGTATGGCATCCATCATGGCAGAAATGGCTCCGCCATGTGCCGCCATAGGGTTAGAGAGGTGCTCCTCTTTGATCTCCATGCGGTACTCGACCTCGCCGGGTCGGATGACCTCGAGCGTTAACCCAAGTAATTTTCCGAATGCGTTTACTTCGTTGTATTTTTTTAAAACAGGGTGCATGTCTTTTATTTTAGTATCCCGCCGCCACGTCATCGCCGCGTGGATCGCCGCAAACTTCGAGCATGCCATTCTCCGAAACTTTTATAGCATCAACTCGACCCAATGTGTAGAAGTAGTCGATTTCGTGGCCCTTGCTCTGCAAAAGTGTAATGACATCTTGAGGAAAACGGTCTTGTTCTAGAAACAATTTATCCGGCAGCCATTGGCTGTGAAATTTTGGTGCTGCAATCGCCTCTTTCAGATCCATGCCGTAGTAAGTGCAATTGGCAATGGTCTGGTATACCGAGGTAATGATGGTGCTTCCTCCCGGCGATCCCACCACGAGAAATAAGTCGCCGTCTTTTTCAACAATGGTCGGGGTCATGGAGCTCAACATTCTTTTTCCCGGCTCGATGGAGTTTGCCTTACCACCGATCAGGCCAAACATGTTCGGAGCCCCCGGCTTTGCGCTAAAATCATCCATCTCATTGTTGAGCAAAAAACCCGCTCCTGAAACGACTATGCGACTGCCGTAAAGTCCGTTGATGGTGGTAGTGATGGAAACGGCATTTCCTGCTTCATCCACTACCGATAGGTGAGTGGTCTCCATACTTTCAGCCACTTGTTCCACGTTCCCCGGACTCACCCGGCTGCTGGGAGTGGCGCGGTAGCGTAAGTTTTCTAATCGCGACGCGAGATAGGCTGAGTCGGTCATTTCCCGGTAAGGGACATCGTAATAATCGGGATCGCCCAGGTGCATGGAACGATCGGCATAGACGCGCCTTTGAATTTCGGTGTTGAAATGGATGTATTCAGTAGAGTTGTGCTCAATGGAATCGACTTTGAGCATTTTGCTCATTTTGAACATTTGTTCCAGTGCTATTCCTCCGCTGGAGGGTGGAGACATGGAGATGACTTGATACCGATCGAAAGAAAACTTGATGGGATTGCGCCATTGTGGCAGGTAGTTTTTAAGATCTTTCTCGGTCATTAGGCCTCTTCCTTCTCCCATCTCCTCCATAATCAGGCGAGCCGTTTCGCCATTGTAAAACTCAGTCGGGCCTTTTTCGCTGATTCGGCTCAGGGTATTTGCCAAATCGGTTTGGATCAAAGTATCGCCTGCCACCCAAGGTGTCTCCTTGACAAAGGCAGTAGGGAATCGATTTCTTGTCTCGAACTTCTCCCGATTTTCGTTGAGCCGCTGTGCCTGATCGGTCGTGATGGGAAATCCTTTTCGAGCCAGATCTATGGCGGGTTTGAGCAGGTAGCTCATCTTCAAGCTGCCAAATTTTTCATGCATGACGTAGATGCCTGCTACCGAACCGGGCACCCCTGCTGCGATTCGGGAATTCTGACTCATGCCTTCGTCAACTTCGCCGTCGGGGCCAATGAACAACTCGGCAAAAGCTCCTAGCGGAGCTCGCTCTCTGTAATCCAAGGAAGTTGCTAATCCATCGCTGCGGCGCATCACCATAAATCCGCCTCCTCCGATGTTTCCCGCTTCGGGGTAGCAAACTGCCAATGCCCACTGCACCGCCACGGCAGCATCTATGGCATTGCCGCCTTTCTCCAATATTTCTGCACCTATTATTGCGGCTTCAGGGTGAGCACAGGCCACGCCCGCTTTTAACGAATCCAAACTTTTATCCATGCGGATATTGGTGCCTGAATCACTTGGCTCTTGACAAGCCCCTAAAAAACAGATTGCTAAAAAGAGTAGTATTCTATTCATCGATAACATCAACTTGCATAATTAAAGGTTCGACGGGCCACTCGCTTCCATCGGTTTCTACGGTAGCCATTCTGTCCAATACATCCAGTCCTTCGTATACTTCGCCAAAAACAGTGTGTTGGTAGTCTAAGTGCGGCGCTCCCCCCGTCGTTTTATAAATTTCTCTTTTCCACTCGGGGATGACCATTTCGTTGTCGCGTTCGATGGCCAGCAATTGCGGTTCATTGAATTTTTGGCCTTGCACAAAGAAAAAATCATAGGCCGACGATCGCTTGTCAGGATTCTTCTCGTACGAACGAGCCATGGACAGGGCACCTCTGCGGTGGATGCGTTCTTCTTTAAATTCAGCGGGCAGAGTGTAAGATCCGATCAAGAGGCGTTTTATTTTTTCAACTTCACTGTCATTGCTTCCGCCTTGAACCACAAAATTTGGGGCCACTCTGACAAATTCAGTTCCGGTAAAATAATCTCTTTTCGCCATCATCAGAAAGTTTGCCGTGTGCAATGGCGTATCGTCAAATAACTTCACCTTTAGTGTGCCCAAGCGCGTGATTACCCTGACACGTCTCTCCGGGTTTTCTCGAAAATACTCTGTCAGGAAGCTTTCGATATTGGCATTTTCCAGTTTTGGGAATTCTCTTTCTACAGCTGCGACGCTATCCTGTCCTGCCGATGCTTCTTTCGGAGCTGGTGCAACTAAGCGCTCGCCTTGATTATCAGAAGAACCGGGAGGATCGCAAGCGGTAAAGACTAAAATGATGAAAGCGAACCCGAGGAGGTTCGCTTTGTAAAAAGTAAAATGAGTGCGCATTAATCGAGGGTGTCGTCGTATTCTTCTACAGATCTTTTTTCAGTTCCGGTTTGTTCCGAACCATTTAAGGTGTCGTAGCGATGGGGAATTAGCGTGGCATTTCCACTAACCTCCAATGGTTGATGATAAGTGCCTTTTTCAATAACGGCGTGCCAAATTCCTTCAAAAGGAATAGTGAAAGATACCGGTGATTTCTCAGCTTTCCCGCCTCTGTAGCGGTAGGTGACGCCTTTTTTATACTTCAAAAATTGACTGCTTTCTAAGAGCAATACTTTGGTAGGCTTATCGAAGCTCACTTCAATCTTGTCTTTTGCTTTTGCCTGAAAAGGTTTGTGTAGGAATTTCATTGCGTTCAAATTCAACGAAATTTAAGAAAAATACCAATGTGATGCGGAATAAAAAAAGCGAGTGATCTAAGATCGACTCGCTTTCCATTGCTCTGCTCAAAGCAACCATCAGAAGTTTTTACTGATACCAAGGTAAGAGACAGTGGATGATATTTGGTGTTGATTTTCATCAAAGAGGGTGTTCAACTTTTTTTCGGTCGAAAAAGGAAATAAGCGGAAAGTGGGTTGGGTTTGAGAGGGTTTGTGTTCTTGCAAATACAAAACGGGTTTTGGCTCTCGCAGAATTGAATGCGAAGGGGGACAAGAAAAGCTCACCAACATGAGGTCGCCTAGAAACGCAAGCGTTAAGGGGGAAGCGAAGCGTTATACCCAATAAACCCTTTTATCAAAAACGGTTCCGTCATGATCATTGATCGCTGCGCGTCAACGATCACGCCTGAACCTTAAATCATTGTATATCAAAATTTCTACATACATTCCATACCTACGGCATGGGGAAACGGTTAGCTGAGCGCAGTTCGCGTGCATTTTCATCAGCGAATCTTCCTATAAACCTTAGCACCTCTTGCTTCCCGCGGAATCTGCGTTCACTATCGGTCATTTCGATTTGCGTGCCATTCTTAATTGAACATTGCTCATTGAACACTGAAAACTGAACACTGAACATTGAACACTGAACATTGCTCATTGAACACTGAACATTGAACACTGAAAAGCGTATGGCTAAGATGCGGACTAATCTTTCGGAATAATCTGGTATTCAAATACGACGCGGTCATCGTAACCCAAAGGATAGGCGTGAAACTTTCGTGAGCTGCGAATGGTGATGTTGATTTGGGCCTGCTTTTGCACGTGCTTTTCGGCGACTTCAAAAAACAGAATGTTTCCGCTTTGCCATTTTTGACCGTGAAGTTTAAACTCAAGGGGTTTTTCCTCCGGGTCGCTGGCCTGAACGATGAATTCAATCGTTGTGCCCGGATGAATGGTCAGATTGGTTTTGAGTCGGCGCGGCTTACCGGGAACCCAGATATTTCCCAAGCTGTCTTTGATGTATTCAATTCTGGGGTAGCCTTCTTTCCCGACTTCGAGCAGGCTTCGGTAAGCGGTGATTTTAGCCCGAATTTCTCCTGTTATTCCCAATATCAAATGTTTTTGATAAACGAATAGTTCCCTCCTGTGGACCTGCGGATCTCGGTACTCTTCGAGAATTTTGATAAAAGTAATCAGCCGATCTCTTTCGGTGAATGCACTTTGAAAATCGCCTATCCAGTTCTCGGAAATCAAGTCGTATAAGTCTTCGAAAGGAGCGTAGTAAACCAGTCTCTCTTCTCCTCGATTAG
>DATFKV010000039.1:0-6813 GCA_035268465.1 Cryomorphaceae bacterium
TTGGTATTCGGCAATGGTGATAACATCAGACCCCGAAGCAAAACTGTGTGAAAAGGTAGCATTGGGAGCAGAAAACCCGGAAGGTATGCCCTCCATCACCGGATGATCGGGCGAGGTAGAAACGATTGTCCCACCATTGTCATTGTCAGAAAAAATGGGTGTAAATACTCCCAAGTTTTGGACATCCTCTGAACCACAAGTGAGCACCTCGCCGCCATTTTCAAGATAGGCCAATACTGTACCGGTTATATTGGTGAAGAAAGAGGCGTTAGCTGATCCTTCTTGCTCGGGAATGAGCAGAATATCTGCTTCCTCGAGAAGCTCGGAGAGAACGGCCATATCGGTACCACTGTATTCCGTCAAAGTGTAGCCGTCAAAATACAAGTCGATCGCCTCGAGCGTATTTGAGTATTCCTGAGAAATATCGGCGTAGGTAATGAGCGCCAAAATGTTCAACTCGCCATCGGGCGCTTGATTCAAATTCACTTCCAAATCACTGCCGCCATAGTTGTAAATGGTGAAGATATCTTCGGACGTCGTTCCGCATGGCACCGTGACAAAAAGCGTATCGGCAGGAATAATTTCAATTTCCGGAGCGGGCACTCCCTCTCCCGTCAGATCTACGGAGGCATCGCCACCATTACCGGATATGATCAAGCTACCGGTGTAGCTTTCTGCCGCCTGAGGTGAGAATGCAACCAGAACCGTATCTGCGGAAAAGGGTGAAATGGTAAGGCTGCTTACGCCCATAAGTTCAAAGCCCTCAGCATCGATGGATAGGTCCAGTTCCAAATCTGCGCAGCCGTCATTGAAAACAAAAACGGTATCGGTAATGGAAAAACCGGCTATCAACTCACCGAAATTTATTGATTCAGGCTGTAGCGACAACAGTGGCTGGCCCGTCACCTCTACTGCAATGACATAGTCTAAAGTGGTGTTTTCAGGGTCATTGGTTTGAAATGTGAGATCCGTAAAGTATTCTCCTGCCAGCATTCCGGCAGCGTCTGTGGTTACGGTAATTTCGACTGAACCCGAAGCAGGAATTTCAAGCGGGAACTCTGTGTCAAAAAGAACCTCACCCGTAGTGAATGTGCTCAAGTAAGAGAGGGCGTTTCCAATAATCTGAGCATGCACATCCTGATAAGCATAGAAATCAAATCCTAAATAAATCATTCTGCCGCTTCCGACTTCCACTTCGAAAATCGGATTCAATCCTTGGTGTTCTGCGATGGCAATGACATCAGAACCGGAAGCAAAACTGTGTGAAAAGGTAGCATTGGAAGCCGGAAACCCCGATGGGATACCCTCCATAACAGGGTGATCGGGAATGATTGAAACGATCGTTCCAGTATTGTAACTATTAGAGAAACCCGGAGTGAATACCCCCAAGTTTTGAACTTGATCTGAACCACACGTCAATACCTCTCCGCCATTTTCAAGATAGGTCAATACCGTACTCGTGATATTGGTGAAAAAAGAGGCGCTCGGAGATCCTTCTTGCTCGGGAATGAGCAGAATATCTGCTTCCTCGAGAAGCTCAGACAGAACCGCCATATCGGTACCACTGTATTCCGACAAGGTGTACCCTTCAAAGTGCGAGTCGATGGCATCAAGTGTGTTTGAGTATTCCTGAGAAATATCCGCGTAGGCAGTTAATGCTAAAATAGTTAACTCGCCATCGGGAACTTGATCCAAATTCACTTCCAAATCACTGCCTCCATTGTTGTAAATGGTGAACGTATCTTCGGACGTCGTTCCGCATGGCACGGAGACAAAAAGCGTATCGGCAGGAATAATTTCAATTTCCGGAGCGGGCACTCCCTCTCCCGTCAGGTCTACTGAGGCATCGCCACCATTACCGGATATGATCAAGCTACCGGTGTAGCTTTCTGCCGCCTGTGGTGAGAATGTAACCAGAACCGTATCTGCGGAAAAGGGTAGAATGGTAAGGCTGCTTGCGCCCATAAGTTCAAAGCCTTCGGACTCGAGGGATAGGTCCAGTAATAAATCAGCGCAGCCGTCATTGAAAACAAAAACGGTATCGGTGATGGAAAAGCCGGCTATCAGTTCACCGAAGTTGAGAGACTCAGGTTGGAGAGATAGCAATGGCTGACCTGTAACCTCAATTTGGATTTGGAGAGAATCCAACGCGTTATCGGGATCATTGGTTTCAAAAAAGAGTGTTTCGGTATATTGGCCGGCAAAAATTTCTTCGGCACTTATCGACAGAAATACCAGCAACGAGTCACCGGGCTCTATAATCTCCTGCTCCGCTAAGGAAAGCGAATCTATTAACCCGATTTGAGCAAATCCGGACAAATACTCCAGCGAGTTCGCCAGAAGTAGTTCGGCATTCGCCTCGCTACTCGAATAATCGAACCCGCAGAAAATGGCGTTTCCTTCCCCCAAAGATTGCTTAGCCACGGCATAATAATTAGGGTAATCCGGGTAAATAACAATTGGCTCAACTTCCTCGCTTTCTCCCCAAGCATTGGTGAATGTAATTTGCGATGCATTAAAATTGAGGTCTACACCCTCAGAAATTGAGTAGTCCGAGTTGGCCACTGATAATGGGAAAAAACTCGAGGAATAGTCATCTACTGTTGGAAATACTCCCAATGCTCCAACTTGGTTATTCCCACAAATCAAAAGTCCACCTCCATTTTCAACAAAGTCGACGATGGGCTCGGATATTTCTGAAAAGAAACTGTTGACACCGAAATATTCTTGCTCAGGAATCAAAAGAACATGTATACCGTCCAAGGCCAAGGTTAATTCTTCAGCTGTTAGTGCATCAGATACTGACAGATTGTAATCCGTAAAGTGCGCATTAATGGCGTTCAGCGTATTGGGGTACTCATTTAGCAAATCCGCGTGAGTAGTCAGTGCCAAAACTTGTAGTGTACTGCTGCCCCCGCCGAAGTTGCTGTTGTTAAGTATTAAATCACCGACACCATTATTATAGATGTAAAAAGCAGTATCAACAGATGCACCGCAGCTCAGGGATAATTCCAAGGAATCGGAAATAGAAATATCAAATTGGGGTGCACCTTGAACTGTAATTTCCGTGACAGTTGTATCAAATCCGAAACAGTTTCCCACTACCAACGAAACATCATACGTTCCGGGCTCACCGTAAGCGTGTGACGGGTTTTGCACCATTGACGTGTTTCCATCTCCAAAATCCCACTGCCATGTAACGGGAAAATTAGTGCTGCCATCTGTAAATTGGATCGGCTCACTCAGTGCCGGGTTTTCATCTGATAGCAACATCTCAGCCACGGGATTATCAGTTGGAGTTTCAGATGTCCAATTGGCCGCCCACCCACCATAGGTCACACTGAAGTCTGATGAAAACTGAATAAACATTTCTCCTGATTCAGCCGTAACATTTGCCGGGATACCAAAACCATTTTCGTTAAGAATCAGCACTCCCGTATTGTCATTCCCATCATAAACCCTAAAATAATCGCAGCACCCCTCAAGTTGAAAAAACTCAAAACTCAGAGTGATGCTCTGGGCGCAGCCGGGAGAAATGAGCAGTGTACAAAATTCGTTGTTGCTGTAGTTTCCATCGGGACCTCCAGAGTCATATAGTAGTCCTGAGATCGCTGTAGTCGATGTCTCTTCGCAAAGGTTTATGCTGCTAACTACTGATATGTAGTCGGTCATCAAAAGGGTGTCTGCCCCAAACTCATTGACAACGATTAGCTGCACATCAAAAGATCCTTCCGAATTGTATTGAACGGTCGGATACTGATCTGTAGAGGACTCGGGACTGCCTCCCTCGAAATACCATTCCCAAGTCTCGGGCAGATTCAAAGAAAGATCGTTGAATTGAATCAATTCTGAAGGCTGCAGAACTTGATCTTCCGTGTTAAAGTTTGCCACCGGTGGCGCTTCATTTCCCAAAAGAATAACGGTGTAGTCTTCCGCTTGACCGTATTGACCGATGTTACACGATTGCGCGTTTGGAATATTAGAAGAGATAACCCTTAATCGAAGGGGCTCATTTAGATTGGAACTCCCAGGTACGACAAAATCGACTTCGTGATAAGCTGAAGCAGCGGGAGGCGTGTAAATTTTCTCTTCATCTGAGAAACTTCCATCTGCGTCGAGATCAATCCATAGGTGCAGGTATTCGGTGTTAAAGAATTCCACCGTCAGCGTTTGTATGGTTCCTCCTATTAATTCCGTAGAATGGGTGCACGTGAAATCTTCGTAACCTTCTTCCCACCCTGACGAGTTCGAAATATCAAGTAATTCAAATGAAGAAATACCACTTACTGTATTCGTCACCGCAGGTGAAGGCGTGCACGACGGAGAAAGCGGACCACCTTCGTCGGTTACCGTAATGAGATTGACCAATTCCAATGTATCTCCATCGGAACATTCGCTTTCTCCCGTTACTTCCAGCGTGACGGTATACACTCCTGCTTCAGTATAAGTATGTGAAGGATTCTCTTCATCGGATGTGTTGCCATCTCCAAAAGACCAGAGGTAGCTCGAAGAATTTGAACTGAGGTTGCCGAAATTAATGATGGCAGGCACTTGACAGTAATAATTGTTTGAATAATTAAAATCGGCGATGACTGCATTGTCAAAGGTGTCTCCTACCCCCACCGCATGCCAAGCATTGGTAACTGCAATCACCTCATCGGAGCATTCTCCGTATAGATCAATGGCCGACTGAATGGAGAAGGTTCGGGCATCTTCATATTGGGAATTCGGTCCTAAGTACACCGTGAGGTTTCGAAAGGCGATATCGGCTGCAGCCTCCAGTCCTATACTTTGAACACTGTAGTCATCATCGTTATCGTTCGTTCCCGATCCACCTTCTACCAGCAGGTAAAACCAATAATTCTGAACACCTGAGTTGAAATGTACACCCCCGTTATCAAAACTACCGAAAACCCAATAATTGCCTTGATATGTATCGGGACTTTCGAGCAAATTGGGATTTGACATACTGCGAATCGGAGGTGTTCTGATTTCTTCACCCATTTCGTAGTTCGCATATTCTTCTCCCCTTGCGGTAAAATCAATGACGATCCCGAAAATGTCACTGAATGACTCGTTCAATGCTCCTGACTCATAGGCATAAATAAGTCCCGCCGAATACTCCGTGAGTCCGTGAACGATTTCGTGAGCCACTACATCTATTGCCGGAAACGGATTGTCACCGCCTCCTCCGGATCCGTATGTCATTGCTTCACCGTTCCAGAAGGCATTCGAATAGGAGAAGTCATAATCCACGTAGCTATTGATGGATGCACCTTCTCCATCGTATGAGTCGCGACCATGAACATTTAAAAAGTAATCATAAGTGACTTCCGTTCCCCAATGTGCATCCAAAGCTGCATCAGCAGAATGATCTTCTTCTTCCCAAAAATTATCCGAATCGGTTATTTCTGAAGCAGCCCCATAGAATGTAGACCCATTCATATCGTAAGTTATGATTCCTCCTCCCCGACTGTAATCATTGAGTCGAAAACCCGACGCCGTGCTGTCTGTAACGATTGTCCGGGTGCCGCTGTAAAGCGTTTCCGCTTCACCTTCTGCCTCCACTTCGTGTATGCGCTCATGGGTATCTACAATTTCACCCGTTTGGGCATTCACAAAAACATATTTGCGCACCAGCGGGGACAAGCCAAATACATCTACCTGATAGGTCAATACCGATTCCGAACCTGTCGAATAAATGACCTGATCCGGTTTATCTGACTCGCGATAAGTATCTGATTTGACCGATTCTCTTGCAATACCTATTGCTTCTAATTCTGAAATAGCCGCTGATGTAGAAAGCTGAAGGTTGAGCTTATAATCACCACTGAATGAAATGACCAGACCATCTTTTACATGGAAGCTAAGAATGGCACCTTGGATAGGAATTCCTTCAAAGGTTTGCTCGTACTTTACATGAGTAATACCCAATTTATCAGTGAGACGTCCTACTTCTTCCAACTCCGATTTGGGGACGAAATTCAGAAATCGCTTTATCTCATCGATAGCTTTGTCATCAAAAGGAATAGGCTTTTCGAACGAACAGTACTTCACTGTTCCGTCTGAAGGGTTCAATACAATTTTATTGGCGTTTTCTAGAAATTGGCTCGCATCCGAACCGGTAAAGGTTTGAGCAGTTATGGTATTGGCCGCAATTAAGCCTGTTACCATCAATTTTGCTATTAATTTCATCGACTCTCGGTTAAATGAATAGGTCTTTATTGGGTTTAAATATAATTCCATCCGGTAAATATGCCAAACGGCCTACATAAATTGACATTTAGTCGAAATACAGTGTCCTTTAAATGAAAAAAGCCCCGGTGGACGGAGCCTTTTTGATACAATGGCTGTGAATTTTCATCTTCGCTCACCTTTCACCCACTCAGTGGAATTGGTATTGGGATCGAGGTTGGGATTATACAGACTATTGTCGGAAGGAATATAATCTCCATTTGCATTCATCCAATACGTTTCAGAGTGACCTTCGAGTTGATAGGTTTCACCGTTGGCAGAGTTGTATATGGTATTTTGCTCAAGGATACCATTCGTAATTTGTTGATTGCTTCTATTGAAACTTTCGCTCTGATCTCGGTATGTATTCATTTGGGCTTCGCTCATAGCATTTGCGCTATTTACATGCGCCTTTTGAGTGGCTTGAAAATTGGCCTCATTTTGCCGCATCCGGTTTTGGAAAGCAGCGTCATTTTCCGAAAGTTGTCTTGATTCTTTGGCGTTGTATGCAGCTATAACTTGTGGATTGTGCTGAATATTTTCCAATCCGTAGATATAAGATTGTTTTGCAGATTCAAA
>DATFKV010000040.1:0-4273 GCA_035268465.1 Cryomorphaceae bacterium
CTTGAAAGTATAAAGTACTAACAACTTCGTTGACGCCGATCCTTTCGGCGAAGAGATAGATGATCAGGTTTAACCCATCGAAAGTATTTTATTTCAACGCCGATCACCTAAAATGGGTGTCGAATTCATTCGCTTAAGTGGCGGTGAGCACCCGATGATTTTGCAATAAATTCGTTTAAATAATATTTCATGGACAGCTTCAGTTGCCCGTTTTTATTTTCTAAGGAAACCAGGTGACCTCGGTAATTCCTTCCGATCCGTGTATTCTGATATGGTATTGCCCTTGCTTGAATAGTGCGACAGGGATGGGAATTTGAGGTTTCACGCCTTTTGAATCCCAGATTATTTCGTTTGAAAGATTGATTACTTCAAGGCGATGAATGTCGGCGCTGGTTTCAAAGTAATAAAAGGTAGAATCATGTGAGATTTTCAATTCATATTGAGAATAGAACTCGTGAAACTTATCTTCTGTTTTTTCGATTAAAAAAGAAGTGTCAGCGACTGTTTGCCCCGCGAGATAAGCGGGGATGACACAAAGAGAAAAGATAGTTAGCACTGTTTTCATCGCGGCTTTGGTTGAAATAAAAGTAAGAATATTTTTCAATTATTCTAACGTTTGACAGGCAGGATGCTAATTGGCCGGTAATTAGTTTCAATTCAATCATAGACCTTTATTATTGGTTTGTGTCTTTTTTTTCGCTGCCAATGCCGTCATTTGCAAAAAAACAAGTATCATGCGACTCCCGATCATCAAGCATCTCAATGAATTTGTCAAAGAAAATGACGAAGACTTTATCCATGAAGCAATTCAAGTCATTGAAGCATTGGCTGAAGCCAAAGGCATAAAAGACGAAGAGTTGGAAGTGATGGGAGAGTTATTATCGAATATGTACGGTGCTCTCGAAGTGCGCAAGCTGATCGAAGAGCAAAGTATGACCGATAAAGATGCGCTGAATACTTTTATGAAGAGGGTCACGGGCTCCATCGCGAAGTGACGGCACCCGAGGGTCTGTTTTACGGTTGATCATTTTGATGGTTTAAGTATCTAGCTATGCACTAATCTATTTTTAGGCTCCAATAAGTTCAATCAAGGGTGGAGTGATAATTGTCTTTAGTAGGATAATTATTCACTAATCCAACTAATTTGAGCCAGCGACATTTTATATTAAGCTTAGCAGTTTTATTTGCATCACTTTCTGTTGGTGCTCAAAATAGAACGCTCCAATACGATTATTCAAACAATAGATTCGGGCATAACCAGCCTTTGCCCGCCGAAGAGCCATGGACTGTTTCAGGGCAATTGCCCGCAGGAATCGATATGGTTGAAATCAGTATTTATCAATCAACTGATCTATCTGAAACGCCGATTTACTCTTCTGAATACCGCCTCCCCGAGGGCTATGAGTCCGATCAATTCACCATTCCGGTGAATAAAAACCTCAGAGGAAATGAAGAGTACACGGTCACCATTAGCTACTTTAAGCGAGCTTCTGATGGTGAGGTGACTCGATTGAGGCAAATGGTAATCGATGCTGTGCAATCATACATTGAACTGAGTTCTGTAGCGGATAGAAACGACATCGATTTGAGCAAGCATCCTGAGCTTATGATTCAGGATATGAATCAGATTGTAGCGGATGGAATGTCTCTCTACCGAAGCAGAGTGGGAAATAAATTCCCCGGTTTTTCTCAGATAGTTTACGACAAGCTTGAGCAAATTGACGACCTCACATTGCGTAAGGCAAAATTCAATGTATTTAAAACTGAAGACGATGTTAGCGAACGCCAGCAGCGGGTGAAGTATTTTAAAGAAAATGTGGATGAACTGATCAAGCTGGTGGAAAGAGAGACTTCTCAATACCTTGGTTATAACTTCTTTGTTCTGGAGCAAGTGAGGGTAATCAAAGATTATAGGACGGAAAAAACAAGAAATGTTATTCCGATTAATGTCGGATATGCGGCTGTTTTCAATCAAGATAACTTTGATGATTTGGACAATATTGATGAGAATCAATATGGAGGCTCTGTGATGCTGGGACTTTCTGTTCCTCTTGGCAACCCCTACTTGAGCAATAAATTCTGGAGCAATAGCTCCATCTCGGCAGGGGTGCTCTTGCAAAATATCGATTACGGCGATCAAGAATTGACGGGACCGGTCATCGATCGACCTTTTTATTTGGCTTATGGATATAAAACGGCTTATTTCATTCGACTCAACGTAGGCGCTGCTGTTTTGACGGAGAAAAATGGAAATGACAAAGTGCAGTTTAGTCCGTTTATAGGTGTCTCCGCTGAAATTAATCTCTGGCTAGGACTAAGCAGATGATACATAATAACATGACATCCGTGAAGAGATTCCTTTTAATAATAGGTATTTGTTTTTCCTTTGCTGCAACAGCACAACGGGACATCAATCATTGGCAATTGTCAGCTATAGGTGGTGGTTTCTATTTTAATGAAACCATAGCCAATTCTTTGGATGATATCGATGAGCCGGGCTTTTACAGTTTGGGTCTGCGCATTCAAAAGAAATTAGGAACTGACTTCCAAATAGGACTTAGCTTCTTGGAAAACAGAATGAGGAAGGATTTTGATATCGCCGTGCGAACGACTGATTTACATTTGACCTACAATTGGGACAATGGTTATCTTTTGAGCCAGCGTGCAGTGATTTCACCATACCACTTGGTTGGTGTAGGTTTTCGGTCGCGAAGTAGAGGGGACGAAGTAAACTTGGAAAGCACCAAAGGGCAAGTGACTGTGGAAAACGGAATTAAAGTGCGCTTGGGCGATAGTTGGAGCACACAAGTGGCCTTTGTGGTTAACTGGAATAGCCAAAACGAGAATTTTGATAACATCTTTGATGCGGGGTATAATTATGGAGGCTTAGTAGGGTTGAGCTATCATTTCGGACAGGTTGAAACAGATTATGAAGGTCCCGTTTTCAATGCAGGTCGTGATTTTGTAGGAAGCGATAGAGTGTACAATGATATGTATGACAATTACGCTTATTTAGCGTTGAACGCAAAGACCGCTCGCGATTTGGGAAAAATGTCTCGTCTTACTGTTGACAGCTTAAAGGCAATGCGAGACTTTAGCGTGATGGGTGCTCAGGGCGATTCAAAAGCTATTTCGAAAAACGATGGTGTTTTTCAACTCATTGCAAAAACCGATCTATTGGACTCCCTTTTCTTACAGAGGGATGACGTTTATAAAATCTCCTTTAATGACCTGGACCTTCTAAAATCGCCTGAGGAAATACAGCCCACTAAACAAACGAAGCCAAAAGGATCGCAAAAGAATGATTTGATTGATCAGCAAAATCGCTTGATTGAAAATCAGAACGAGTTCATTAAAATGATGCTTGCGAGTGAAACGAGTGGTGATTCTGACTCAACGTCAGCCTCACTCCAATCGGCTGATAGCAGTTTTACCAAATCCGAAAATATGAACACCGATTCAACCAATGTCTCATTATCGGATGATGATAAGTATTCTAAGCAAGATTCGCTTGCCTTGCTGCGCGTAACAAAACTGGATTCGGCACATGTGACCCAGTGGAACGACACGGTGGGTGGTCAAATTAGCGACACTGTTTTTATTTATCGTTCCATCGACACAGCTTCAGTTGCTTCGATGCAAAATCGCCTACAAAAGCTAGAAGAGGAAAATGATGAGTTAAGAGAACAGTCTGCAGACACTAAGTCTCGATTAAAGAGCGATACCGCTTTTGCTGAAACTGAACCCTATTCGGAGCAATTCGTGGAGTTGGAGAATCGATTGGCGGATCTCGAAGAGGAAAATCGAGAGCTAAAAGAGAGTTTGAAAAACAATACTGAAACCAAAAATGAAAGAACGGGTCCTGCACAGACCGACCAAGCCCTTTTGGACGAGACCAAGCGCCGCAATGATTTGCTCGAAAAGCAAATAGATGCCACCGAAGATTTGGCGCAAAAAAGTGTTGAACCGAGTAGAGTCGTCGTAGAGGATAATCGTTCCAATGACAAAAGAGGAGTAAATCTTCAACCCGGAGTTGTTGTACCTATAGGAGGAAACAGAGAATCCAAAAAAGACGACAAAGAGCTTCTTGAAAATCAACGGCAAATGGAGGCGAAGCTGGACTCGCTTTCTAAAAAGGTGGCTGCCATCTACGCTCAACAATCAGGTGATCCTCTAAGGACATCAAATGATAGCTTGAGTCTTGATTCAACGAAATTAACCGATTCGTCAATGAATGAATCGCTTCTTTTGGCAGACCCTGATACTCTGATAG
>DATFKV010000041.1:0-2295 GCA_035268465.1 Cryomorphaceae bacterium
CTGGGAAGTGAAAAGTTTGGAAACCTATTAGGACTCATTTCACTAGACAGAAAAACCGATCGATTTGGCAACGAGCTGGTGCTTTACCGAACTGAAGCAATCGATCGGTTAGTAGGAGATTACATCTACTTTGCAAAAGTGGTGTGCCCCTCTACAGGAAGGAATTACTTTCTCTGCGTTCCTCCCGGTTTATCGGGGGTAGAGGAGGCTGTCTCCTGGACATTCGGTAAATCTCCGGGCGATTACCGCCCCTCGATTGAGACTTAAGCAAAGGCTTTTCCCGATTTTTTGCGGTCGTGTTCTTTTAGGAAGACTTTTCGAATGCGCAATGACAGGGGAGTGGCTTCCACATACTCGTCAGCTTGGATGTATTCCAATGCCTCTTCTAACGAGAACTTAACCGCAGGGGCAATTTTTAGCTTGTCGTCGGCTCCTGAGCTGCGCATATTCGACATTTTCTTAGTCTTGGTCACGTTGATCGTCAAATCTCCGGGACGGGTGTTTTCCCCAATTACCTGGCCCTCATATATTTCCTCATTCGGATCGACAAAGAATTTGCCTCGGTCTTGGAGGTTGTTCAGAGAATAAGGAATCGCTTTACCCATTTCCATGCTTATTAACGACCCATTTTGTCTTCCGCCAATTTCGCCTTTCATTGGTTCAAACCCGGTAAATCGGTGTGTCATGATGGCTTCTCCCGAAGTAGCTGTCATGAGGAAAGTCCTCAGACCAATTATTCCGCGAGAAGGGATTTTGAATTCCAGTACCATCCGATCTCCTTTGGGAGTCATTGAGGTCATTTCTCCTTTTCTGAAATTAACTTGCTCAATTGCTTTTCCTGAGTACTCGTCCGGCAGATCAATTCGCAAATCTTCCATAGGCTCGCACTTTTTACCGTCAATTTCCTTGATGATAACTCTTGGCTGACCAATTTGCAATTCATAGCCCTCTCTTCTCATCGTTTCGACCAGAACGGAAATGTGGAGAACTCCTCGACCGAAAACTCTGAAAGCATCCCCTTTTTCTGCGGGCTCAACTTTTAGAGCCAAGTTCTTTTCCAGTTCTTTTTTGAGTCGCTCCTTCAAATGATTTGACGTAACGTATTTTCCTTCCTTTCCAAAGAAGGGAGAATCATTAATGGTGAAAAGCATACTCATTGTAGGCTCGTCGATGTCAATAGTAGGTAGTGCCTCTTGCTGATCAGCATCAGAGACGGTATCACCAATTTCAAAATTTTCGATACCCGCAAGCGCACAAATATCACCAGAGAATACTTCAGGGACTTTTCGTTTTTGAAGACCTTCAAAAACGTAAACTTCTTTCACATTTCCCTTAGGAGCGGTTCCGTCTCTCTTCAGCAGAGCAATGCGTTGATTTGCTTTAATGGTACCTCGTTTCACCTTCCCTACTGCAATTCTTCCGATATAAGGCGAGAAATCCAATGACGTGATCAGCATTTGAAAAGGTCCCTCTTCTACATGAGGTTCCGGAATTTCTTTGATGATCATATCCATTAAAGGAGTGATGCTATCGGTAGGCTTTTGCCAATCTTCACTCATCCAATTGTTTTTGGCACTTCCGTAGATAGTTTGAAAATCGAGTTGCTCCTCTGTTGCACCCAAGTCGAACATTAAGTCAAAAACGGCTTCATGAACTTCGTCAGGGGTGCAGTTTTCTTTATCCACCTTATTTACTACTACTATTGGCTTCAAGCCGGCATTCAGGGCTTTCTCCAAAACGAATCGAGTCTGTGGCATTGGTCCTTCAAAGGCATCAACCAATAGCAAGACACCATCAGCCATATTCATAACGCGCTCTACTTCACCGCCAAAATCGCTGTGACCGGGAGTGTCAATGATATTAATTTTAAAATCTTTGTATATCACGGAAACATTCTTTGCCAAAATGGTTATCCCGCGTTCTCGCTCCAAATCATTATTATCCATGATGAGGTCTCCGGGTTTCTCGTGCTCTCCAAAGATCTGACCCAACTGGATCATTTTGTCAACGAGGGTAGTTTTTCCGTGGTCGACGTGGGCAATAATGGCAATGTTTCTAATTGAACTCATATTGAGGTATTCTAAAATTGGCTGCAAAGGTACGGTTTAGTTTTGCCAATAGGGCATAAAAAAAATCCCACCCAAAAAGGGTGGGATTAAACGGTTATTATGTTCTACTGATTAGTTCTTGTTGATCATCAACTTTGTTGCTACGACACCTTTGCCGGTCGTTAACTTGTAGATGTAGATTCCATCAGGAAGATCAGAAGCTTCAATTTGAAGGCTGTATTTCTGG
>DATFKV010000042.1:0-7090 GCA_035268465.1 Cryomorphaceae bacterium
CGTACTTCCTGGTGGTGGCACTATCTGCTTGAGAAAATGCTTTGAAAAGTTTCTTTTGAGCTTCCTTTGAAAGGCCTATCCCCGTGTCGCGAACGGAGAAGGTAATAGCACATTCTGAATTCCCTACATCTTCGGAGGTGACTTCGAGGATTACTTCTCCTTGATCGGTAAATTTTACGGCATTACTGAGCAGGTTGGCAAGGATTTGTTTTAGTCTCACACGATCTACTTCCACAATTTGGGGAAGCGCAGGATCAATTTTAAGCAAAAGTTCCAACTGTTTATCGCCGGCCGGGTATGAAACGATATCCACACTCTTTTCTAAGATGTAAAACAGATTGGTTTCAATGTATTCAAGTTCGACCTTACCGGCTTCGATTTTCGAGAAATCGAGAATATTGTTGATGATCTCCATCAAATTGCGGGCAGATTTATTGACCAGATCCACGTATTCTTGCTGAGTATTGTCCAACTCAGTTCGTCTCAATAAGTCGCCAAAACCGATTACTCCGTTTAAGGGCGTTCTTATTTCGTGGCTCATGTGGGCCAGAAATTCCGACTTGGCTTTATTGGCCTCTTCTGCCTTTTGCTTAGCGCCTATAATGTCTTTTCTGGCTTTGATCAAGTCCGTTATATCTTGGGTATTCCCATAGATGAAAGCAACATTTCCATTTTCGTCTGACTTCGGCTTAAAAATGGAGCGGACACTCAGCTCATTGCCTTTATGTGTTTTTATCTTGAGCTCCACGTTGAAGGACTTACCTATTCGCAAGCTTTCACTCCACAAATCTTCCACAATAGAACGGTAAGCGGGGTGGTAATAGTCGAACACTTTTTCAATGGTCGGCTCAAAGTTTACCGGGACCTCATAGAGATCGTACATCTCTTTGGTCCAAGTCAGTTCGTTCTTCTCAACATTGTAGGACCATCCTCCTACTCGCGCCACTTCACTGGTCTCATTCAATAAACGCTCGCTCTCCTTGAGCGCGTCTTGGGTCATTTTCAAATTGGTGATGTCAGTAAAGACACTCAGATTAAAATCTTTTCGAATTCGAAAGGCATGGTATAGAGCATGTTTCTTTATCCCTTTGTCGCTCGTGAATTTTAATTCTCCCTGTTCCTTCTTCGCAAAGTTGAAAAGCACCCCGCTTCCATCTGCCCTATCATCACTCAGCGGACGTTGGAAATGAAAGTCCTGCATCATTTTGTCTTCCAGCTCCTTCTCGGAATGTTCGAAAAAATTGAGTGCCGCCTTATTGAAAGAAACAATTTGACCTTCATTATTGCAGACAAGAATTGGTGTCAGGCTGTTTTCAAAAATAATCTTGTACTGCTCCTCACTCTTTTTGAGCTCACTCTGTGTTTTTACCTTATTGGTAATATCAATCACCCCTGCGATGGCACCGGTGAACTCACCATTTTCGTCGAATATTCCCGAGGTTGATATCCGCGTATGAATTCGATCGCCGCTTTTGGAAATAAAGTTTACATCATAGGTTTCCGTTATCCCTTTTTCCAGACGTTTTCTGTGTTTATTAAACTCTCTTTGGCCTTTCTTATCCAAAAAGTTCAAGAGCGACTTCCCCATCATCTCTTCTCTGGTATAGCCTAGCATTTCGGCCATTTTATCATTGAGGAAAACCGATTGCCCCTCGGCATCTACCTGCCAGATACCCTCATTGAGGCTGTGAATCAAATCCGAATACTTTTTTTCTTCACGCAGCAGAGCCAGCTCACTTTGCTTGCTGTCAGTGATATCAAGGTTCAGTACATCCCATGTAATGCTGCCATTCTCATCGACTGAATACTTAGAAAAACACCTCAGCCACCTCAGCTCATTGTGACGATCTTTAATTCTCAATTCGAGCGATATGGTACCACTGTCAGAATCGACTTCGGAATAAGCTTTTCTCAAGCTTTCCAAGTCCTCTCCGTGTATCTGTTTCCAAAGTAGTCCTACATCCTTTTTGGCTTCTTCGACGGTGATTCCCAGAATCCTCTCAATGCCCTTGGATATATACAAGATTTCCTCTGAACCGTCGGAATGGTAGAGGTACCTGACCACATAACCGGGAATATTATCCGTGATCGCATGAATCAGTACATCCTTAGCTTGTAAGTTGTGCATCGCCTCCTTGCGTTCGGTAATATCTATCTTAACCGTATCCCAAACCGTGGACCCGTCCTTTGCCCGAACGGGCACCCCACGCGCCTGAACCCATCTCGTTTTACCATCGGGTAAAACGATACGGTGCTCTATATCCCAAAGAGAAAGATCTTTGGCCGACTCGTCAATTGTTCTTTTCAATGACTCCAGATCATCGGGATGCACGCGTTCCCAAAGTGTCTCTGCATTGGCCATAGCTGCTTGAGGACTCACCCCATAAAGGTCGTGAGCGCCTTGGCTAATAAATACAATTTCTTCCTCGCCATTTGGATTCACGCAATACTTCATCACTAAGCCGGGGAGGTTTTCGGCAATATTTCGGTATTTCTTCTCACTCTCTACGAGCTCCAAGTTTTTCTCTTCGAGCAGTTCTTGAAGATGGTTGCGGTGTCTTTCTAATTCTTTCTCTTGCTTTTTCTTTTCGGTAAAATCGGTGAAGGTCAGTACGACTCCTTCAATGGTATCGTCCATGGTGCGGTACGGGACTATGCGCATCCAAAAGGACCGACCGTCAAATGACTGCACCTCAGTCTCCTCAGGTACCAATGTTTTAAGTACGCGTTTGGCATCGTCCACCAAATCATCATAGGTAAGACTGTGGGCAAACTGCTGAATGGATCTTCCTTTGTCCGACTCTCTCAATTCCATAATCTGCGAAAGGGCAGGCGTGAACTCAAATATCTTCATCTCCCTGTCGAGAAAAACCGTAGCGATTTCCGTGCTTCTCAACAAGTTGTTCAACTTGCTATTGGAATCATCCAATTCCGCAACTTTCGCATTGAGCTCGTCATTGGTAGAGGTGAGTTCCTCATTGATAGATTGGAGTTCCTCTTTTGAAGTTTCCAGCTCCTCATTGGTACTTTGCAGTTCCTCATTGGCACTCTGAGCCTCTTCATTTGACGATTTCAGTTCTTCGTTGGTACTCTCCAAATCCTCAATCGTCTTCTGTAAATACTCTTCTTTTTCATCCAACTCGCGCTTGAGCTCTTCCAAAACTTCTTCGCCATCCGTTTCCTTATCGAAACGGATTCGCGTGGCGGTTTTTGAGTGTGACGGCTTTAGGATGACCATGTAAAGATGTACCTCTGGCTCACTCTGCTTCAAAGGACCGACAGACAAATCCACCAAGAGTCCGTTCTCAGATTCATCCTCATCGTCGCCGGTCAATGCAATCTCTTTGTGAATGATTTCTCTGCCCGTTTTGTGAGCCTTCCTAAGGGCTGTAGCAATAGGAAGGCGAAGCCCCGACTTCGCTACTTTGGTAATATTGGTGGAAATTTCACCCGTAGAAATTTCTAAGTATTTGCCCGTGCGGCCCTGTACGTATAGAATTTCACCTCGCTCATTTACTACCAAGCTGGGCGGTACATGTTTACTCAGCACGTATTGTTCTGCCAATACACTAAGCGGCTTATCTTCTTCTTTCACTTTTCGCGGAGGGGAAGTCACTCTTCCGGAAAAGCCATCGGCCAATTGCCAAAACTTAGAAGGATCGGTGAGGGAGTTTAGTTTGCGGTAAACCTTTTTCAGTCGATCTTCCGTTTTATAGTATTTCGATTTATTTCCCAATGTCTCCGCCTTTCCCAAAAGCAACACTCCTTTGTTTCGAAGGGAGTAATGGAAAATGGTGAGTGCCTTTTCCTGAAGCACCACATCCATGTATATCATGACATTCCTGCAGGAAATTACATCGAGATTGGAATAAGGCGGATTCTGCACAAAATTTTGTTCGGCGAAGATGACCGATTGGCGAATTGATTTTTTAATCCGGTACCGTCCGTTCTCACTTACAAAATAAGTTTTCAGTAAATTATCCGGAATATCCTGAGCAACGGAAGCCGTGTAAATGCCCTCTCGCCCTCTGCGTATGGCATCCCCGTCAATATCCGAAGCGAAGATTCGCAAGGTGACCGAAAGCTCATTCCGATTGATATAGTCCATACAAATGAGAGCCCAAGTATAGGCTTCCTCGCCGGTAGCGCATCCGGGTACCCATATTCTCAATTCATCGGGACGGTTTTTAAAAAGCTGAGGAAGGGTTTCACTTCTGATGTATTCCCATACCTCCTTGTCACGGAAAAAGCCCGTAACACTGATCAAGAGGTCTTTGTAAAGGGCATCTTGTTCATCGGCGCTGTCCTTAAGCAATGACAAATATTCTCGCACATCAGACATTTTATTGGTCACCACCCTTCTTTGTATTCTTCTCAAGACTGAATTTCTCTTATAGTCTCGAAAACTTTGTCCTGTGCGCAACTCGATGGAATCGAGAATATCGGGAAGCGATTTCTCAATTTCTTTTAACTCAAAAGTCAATGGCTGATGTGAGTCAAAACCATTCTCAAAATAGTGTCTAATGAGCTCAGGCATCTCTTCTACTTTCATCACTTGATCGACCACTCCTGTTTTTAAAGCACTCAGTGGCATCCCGTCATACTGGGAACTTTCCGGCGCCTGTACCAAAATTAATCCGCCGCTTTCCTTTACTGTTCGGATACCACTGGAACCGTCAGAGCCGGTACCGGACAGCACTATGGCTACCGCTCGATTCTTTAGAGGACCAAGCGATTTAAAAAAATAATCGATCGGCATTAGCCGACCTCGCCTACGCTCCATGTTGGTCAATTGCAGACTACCGTCTTCCCTATAAGTCACGGATGACCCGGGAGGTATTACGTAGCACCGATCGGGCTTTACCTGCTCATTGTCCTTTATTTGAGCCACCTCCATATTGGTAGATCGGCCAATGATTTCTGCCAGTATACTCTCGTGATCAGGGTCGAGATGTTGGATGACAACATAGGCAGTGCCGAGGCCTTTAGGCAAATTTTTAAAAAAGCATTCAAATTCATTTAAACCTCCGGCAGAGGCTCCGATACCCACTATGGGAACTGGTTCCGTCTTTGATTTACTCATGTTCACTTAGGATAAGATGAATTTCTTCCTCGCTAATATAAGTATATGCGTCTTTCAACATGTAATCAAGCCACGTCATTTTCGTGGCAGCTTTTCAAGCCTTTCGGCGGTACAGGATAAATTACATAAGCACTGAACAAAATTCACGAAGTTCTTCTGCCTCTTTTTCACTTAAAACAGCGTGTCAATTAATGTATTGGAAGCTCCTAATGCTCGAAGTCATTGATAAATTATGGTCACTTGTCTTAGCCAATTTCAGACCACTTTCTACGATAGATACCGATATCCGAATGTTTTGGCACTTGGCTGAGCGTAAAGTCAAAATCTCCCTCCCCCTTTCTGACGGGCTTTGCATACCTGCCAATAGCTCCGAGTCAAACTTATTTTCACAACTGCTTTACTCATCTCCTGAGAGAATCGCGCCATCACTCCGTTTTCAGAGATTCCATATAGACCTGACAGTCAGCTTACGGTAAAGCCCTCTTGCATTTCGAAATAAAAATAAACCTCAGCTCAGAGCACAATGGAAAGAATGGTCACGCTTTAAGCCGGAGCCGTGAGCCTCCAAACCCAGGTCAGATATTCACCGCGGGTAGGTAACTAAAATTAATTTATACCGCAAAAAGAAAATTTTTCACAAACCTCTGTTTCTCCCCCACCCCTTACCTCGATTTCAGTCTCGAATGGGTAATTTTTCCTCATGCACGATGCCATTATTCCACACGGGCAAAATGTTTTGTTTCCAGGACGATCTCCGCAAATCAACCATTATTGCTTGATTTTCTGGTTATTAATCTCGTTGCCCAAAGAAGAAACGAGATCCTATAAATCGTTGCTTGAGCCTCGAGGCGACATTCACCAATGTTGGAAATATAATCTCTGAACTCTCTCAAGCCACCCCTATAGTTTCCTGAAATCGATCCGAAGAAAGTTCATTGCCCTTCAAGGCAATGGTTATCCCATCCTCTATTGCCGAAAGGCAGGATATAAGCTCCCGCCTCTACCTTTCTTTCTACGCCTATAGGCACCCGACCCGAAAAATCAATTTTGGCAAAAGCATCTTCATCGCCCTGAATTGTTTATGTGAAAAGAATAGGTGCATCAGCTCATTGGTTTTTTAGACTGAAAAAAGTTAAAGTGCTTTGGAAGATGGTAGTGTGATGATCAAACTTATTGCAAAACTATCAAGTCAAACTCCCTGTGGTGATACTGTATTAAAGCACTGTTTAAAATCGCATTTTTCTTTAGGCTTGAAATAAGAAGGATACAGGTGATCTGCTTTTCACCTCTCGTGGATGGCTCGAAAATTGTGAAGTTAAATTACTACTCTACTTTTACCGATGTTTATCACTCTCAGATAAACCTTCAGTGGCCGCAGTTCGACTGCGGCCATTTTTATGGCTTAATCAAATCGGAGGAATATTCAGGCTCACCATTTCGAAACCACCTTGAACAACACGGCCCATTCTTTGAACTTCACTTGGCACAAACCATAAAACCAAATCAAAATGATTGAATGGATTATAGTAGCCGCCGTCTTAGCCGTTATATTTGCAGTACTTGGCTTCGGTGGTATAGCACGAGGATTTGCATCAATAGCTAAAATCCTCTTTTACATCTTACTGGTAGTCTTAGTAATAGCATTGATTGCCAATTTTGTTTAAACGAACATAAGATTATCACATATGCCGACCTTCGCTAAGATTGTCGGCATTTTTTTATCTCAGAATTTCCAATAACCAGCGTTCTTCAGGCGAGTATGTGTGCTTCGAACGACCGAATTTATCAGGTCTTTTTTCGCTGAGCGCAATCTTCAACACGTCCGGATGCAGGTAATATTTTCTACATATGTCTACCCCATTTCCCATTTCTTCGGCCACTAATTTGACCAGGGTAGTCTCCAATTTCTTTCGGGGGTTCTCTTCGCAAATTTCTTTGGCTCGCGGGGCTTTTTTTAGTGCCAAACAATTGGCGCCCCACGTTCTGAAGTCTTTGGCCGAGAAGCCC
>DATFKV010000043.1:0-5135 GCA_035268465.1 Cryomorphaceae bacterium
CTCCGGAATATAGTCATTCGGTATTTCCCGAGCTCTTATGTCGCTGAAGAATCAGTGTGGAGAAACTGCTAATGATTTGATTATTTGTACCAACACCATAGCAATGCTGGTGAGGGAGGAGTTTCGGACTATCTCTTTACATCTTGCAAAATCTCCTTGACCAATTCTTCCGAAGCATCGCTGCTATGCAACACTGAGATATCGCCTGTATTTTCGAGAACCACTGCACGCACCTGGCTAAAATTCAACACATTGGCCTCACGCAATTTTGCGTACAATTGGCTACGGCTAATTTGCGCTTTTTTCATATTGTGTTCGAGGATTTGAGATCCCTCCATAAGAAGAACGGGGGTATTTGAAGCAATCTTTCCCACCGTGGGGAAATTTTTCTGCAGAGCCGAAGCCACGTAGGTCGCGACCAATAGAGCACCAATAGCGACTGAGCCGTGAACGATGGTAGTGGAAGATGTAAGTGTGGAGGAAACAATGCTACCTATGGCTACGGTAAAGGCAAAGTCAAATACAGTAAACTTAGCGAAAGAACGCAATCCGACAAGTCTGGTAAAAATTAATACCGCAATCAACAATAGAAAGGCGCCCACAATGGTTTGCCAAAGCGGATCGTCTGACGCATATATCCATTTCATAATAAATGATTTTTAGATAAAACAATACTTAAAGACAGAGATTCTAGATAGAAATTTCGACCTCTTCGTTCTCTAAGAGCAAAATTCGTGCATGAGATTTGCTCTCTGCAAAAGAAACCTATTAGCTGAATAAAGAAATGATAGTAAACAAGCGGGAAAACGGATGGGGAATTATACAGCAGCCGGCCCACGCCTTGCTCGCGATGGAATTGTGCACCCATTTAAAAATGCCCGGCATGTCTCGCCAAGAAGTGGCAGGTATCCTTGCCGCTCTTGCTCTACACGATGACCAAGAGTCGTATTACGAAAAAGGATCCTACCTATCAAAAAAAGGTGCACCGCTGGATTTCTCCCTTCTACCGATGAATGCCCGAGCGCGAACCGATCAAGCGGTGCGAATCGTTCATTCCGGCTTCCTTAAATCGGCTTTGGTCGGAAGCTTGATTTTAGAACATTTCAACTATTTGTATGTGGGTAAGTAAATCGAATCGGATATGAAATCCGCGCTGCTAAAAGGTCGGGAAAAAAAAGAGAAATTAATCCGAAAGGGGCACCTCGACCGAAAGAACGTCGAGAATTGCTACTCGGTAATGGGATTCTGCGATCGCCTCAGCTTAACCTTGTGCAAAGAGCAAATCCCCCCTATGCAGCGCTCTGTGGAGATAGGAATACTGCCCGACACGGATGAGCCCGTATTTTTAAAACAAGATGAAAAGGGAATTCTTACGTGTCACCCGTGGCCGTTTGCTGCTAACAGCTTCAAAGTTTCCGTGGAATGTTTTGAGACTGACGAGCTCCTCTTCGAATCTGACAGCGAGCTGCGTGAATTTCTAACAACCGCACTCCCCGAAAAAAAGACCTTTTCTTTTGCAAAAGAGTGAGGACGAATTTTTGTCAGTACGTTCTTTCCGAGTGGTCAAAGCTCTTTCCAATTTGGGTGCTTTTTCACGAAGTTCTGTATGAAAGGACAATAGATTACCGTTTCGAGCCCCTGTGAATCAGCGTATTTTAGAGCGTGAAGTGCTAAGGCACTGGCTACCCCGCGACCGCTGATGGCCTCAGGAACCCATGTATGCATAAAGTATATTTTGTTATCGCGAAGGCGGTATACCAATTCACCTTTGTGTCCGTCCAACTTCGCTTCAAATTGGTGACTGTCGGTATTGTTGGTAATTTGAATAGAGCTGTTTTTTTTCATGGCGTATAAATAGTTTCGAGATCATTTCAGAACCTAATCCACTGACGCGAGCCACCTCAAAGATGGCCACGACCTACCTCAAACTGAATGGACAAGTAACCCGGTCCATTCAAGCGGGAAGGTATAATGAGAACCCGCAGCTCTCAAAAGAGTCGTCACATTCTCGAGGCTCCTGTCATTAAATGAATATTCGATCACGACTATACTCCTTGCTGAAATTTCTTAATCATCTCGGGACTCAATTGATCGGCGTATGCACCATAAGCATCCACCAAGGTGCCCTTTACGTTGTTAGTACTACTGGAAATGGCGTAGAGTATCGACATGTCTGAAGGGTTAGTCATTCCTTCAAACCTATAGAATTCATCTATTTCAAATTCGTGGGGTTGCAATTTCAAATCTTCAGTGTGGCAATAAATTCCATCCCTTTTCAAATCGAAATCGAGTGTATAACCATCCTCTTTCAGGGCATTCATTCCTTCGGATAATGTGTCAAAAGATTTTTTCATGTTAGGTAAGTTAAATGTAGTCACTATTTTAAAGTTGGCGTTTTACAGGAACTTCTGACTGTATGTAATATCAGTGTTTTACGTTGCTAGAATTCACTCGTTGATTTGGTGACTTCTATATTTCGGGTCACAGGGTTGAAGGGACTGTCCACAATATCACCGTTCTCATCCATCAATGTTAATGTAATGGCATGCAAACCTTCTTTAAGCCCCCTGATGATGTAAGGTTGCCAGGTATCTATCGTAAAAGGATAGCCGGCTATTTTCGCATCAATCGTATATCCGGTTTCTCTTAAATCAAAGTTCATCAAGTAAAAATCCAAGAGTATATCCGGGTTCTTTCCAATATCGTAAGATCCTTTTGGTCGGCTATAAAAAAGGAAAGGTTGAGTGAGATCATACGGTTGGCGGTCCACCTCCCCAACGGTAAATTGGATTAACTCTGCAGCTTCTTGATTTTTGAGGCTTAAGTGGTATGATCTTGACAAGAATGAAAGCAAGAGATATTGGCCTGGAGCCAATTCTTTAGAGAATTGCGGCTCATAATGGGCCATGTAAGGTTCGTTATTAAGAATGGCGTGGATATGCTGCCCTTTCTCTGACTCGGCCACGTTGTAATCCAAGCGAGCGGTGGTTTGAGTTCCCAAGGTGAAACCGTCTACATTGTAGTTTACAGTGAGGTTTCCGGATGGCAGTTTCGCTCCGCTTTGCGGAGATTTCGTTTTTAAGGAAGCCCCTGTCATTTCGGTAACGTCTTTCACGGCGATTAATTCAATGTTGCTTTTTTGCTTTCCTTCTTCAAGAGTTGCATTCTTATCATCTCCTTCTTCAGGTTGCTCAGTAGTGATCACGTCATCTTCAACTTCTATATCGTTCTGCCTTTCATTGTCTGCACAAGAGGCAAAAAAGATCAGGGCCAAGGCAAAAAGGGTTGATTTTACTTTCATATTATTTTAAATTTTGACTTTGAAAGTCCAATATTGATTCCACAACTCCCCCACTCAAAAGAAATTCTGTAGCAGCTTAACGAAGTTCATAAAAAGTACGCTCTGCATTAGGCGATGGCCGTGTAAAGCAACCTTTTCATTTTGGGAAGATGAAAAGACAATATAACAGCACATTTCTGAAAGGGGTAAAAATTGCTTCATTGTCCTCGCGGTTTGGGGATGAATTTCCCCGGAAAAAAACTCATCTCATTCATCGAGTATGCTCGTTCCGGGAAGTAACATTCCTGAAGGAGTCATTGTCCTCCGGCCACTTCTTGAATCAATTCCTTCTTTAGGTGCCCCCACTCCTCTTCCAACTCGCGCACAGAGCTTTCAATAGCAGCTAATTTCTCTGTACCGATTTTTTCTTCCAAACGAAGGGTGAGGGCAGCCAAATCATAGAACCCCAAGCTCAGAGCTCCTCCGCGCAGGAAATGAGGTATTTCCTTTAAGGTGCTCAACTCCTCATTCGCCAGAGCTCCTCGCAGTTCTTTCATTTTCTGTGAGTTGTCAGAAATAGCAGAGTGAATCAATTTTTGATAAATGTCCACATTGCCTCCGAGTTTTTTCAAAAGGCCACGCTTATCGAATCTTCCGACTTTAGTCTGATCGTCATTGACAATGACCTCCGGGATGCTATCGCCGATGTATTTCTCCAATAATTCCCGTATGAGCAAGGTATTAATAGGCTTAGAGAGGAATTCATTCATCCCTGCTTTAGCACTTTTTTCTGCCCCACCTTTTGTGACGTCTGCAGTGAGCCCACAAATAATCGAACTCGTCCCCGACTCTTTTTCCCATTCACGAATTTTACGTGTGGCTTCCAAGCCATCCATTTGGGGCATGCGTACATCCATGAAAATGAGATCGGGTCTGAATTTCTTTGTTATGCTCACTGCTTCTACGCCATTTCCCGCCTCCAATAATTCACATTCGGGAAGCATTTGAGTAAGCAGTGATTTGGCAAGAACCATGTTAACATTGTTGTCTTCAGCGATCAGAATCGTCTTTTTGTTTTTGGCGGATATGGCTCGGTCTTTAATTACTTTTATTGGATTTTCATCCGTCAACAAAATAAGCTCACCACTGTCCATTTTCCGAAGTATTCGGAAGAGCATACGCGGTTTTAGTGGCTTATGGATCTGACAATGAACATTCAATTCTTCGCATTGCGCGGTATAACTCGAATCAGCAGTTGCCGAATTCATAACGCCCACGTAATGTGCTCCGATACCTTCCGGGAGTTTACTTTTGAGAGTCCGAATCGTTTCCAACCCCGTCATTCCCGGCATCATTTGATCAAAAAACAGAAGGTCGTATTCCGTATTGCCGGTGGTCATTTCAGCCACAGCACTTTCTCCGGATTCAAGAGCCAGTACTTCCAATCCCCATTCTTCAAGAAGTTGAGTCAAGTAATCACGCGTAACCTTATGATCTTCTACCAGCAAACACCTCTTCAGGAGCTTCGGTTTAGGAGGCATGAAGCTATCACCTTTGACACATTTCAGCCTGATGGTAAAGAAAAAATGACTCCCTTGCCCTTCCTGACTATCAATTTTAATAGAGCCTCCCATGCTCTCGGCGAGGCTATTGGCAATGATCAAACCCAATCCCGTACCGCCATACTTCCGAGTGGTGGCGCTGTCTGCTTGAGAAAACGCTTTGAAGAGCTTTTTTTGGGCTGCCGGAGACAGCCCTATCCCGGTATCGCGGACGGAAAAAGTGATGTCACATTCCGAATTTCCGGCATCTTCGGAGGTGACTTCAAGTATCACTTCGCCTTCATCGGTAAATT
>DATFKV010000044.1:0-2975 GCA_035268465.1 Cryomorphaceae bacterium
CAAACTCCCGTTAAGGTTGAAGATTTCAATTCTGTCGTCGGGCGTAAATTTTCCGTTGATGGTAATCTCTTCTCCATGTGCGGGATTTGGGAATAGACTGAAAGAGTTCAGATCGGTTTGAGAGGTGCTTAATGCGCTGAAAAGGGAAGTTCCGAATTCGTATACACCGGTAGACGATCCCTCAAAATTTGTAAAGACAAGTTGATATATATTTCCGTTAAGTGCTTGAACGCAGAAGTTGCGATCGTCCAATAGCCAGCCTTCTTCAAAATCAAATGTTTTCCAGTCGTAGCCAATGGAATTAATATGGGCTGAAAAGCCTGCTTCCCAAGGATCCGTGGATTCGATATTGCTTACTTCGGCCACACTCACATCGTAGTTGTGAAAAACTCCACTTACCGGATATGCCGTCCCGCCTAGATCAGCAGAGTATTTTAAGAAGGTGATATCCCAACTATTGGCGAAAGGCTCCCTGTCCAAAGCTTCTCCGGTTTCCAAGCTGTAGTAACCGAAGTTTTTCCCCGTATAGTCATCCTTATCTACTTGAGCGGAAATCTCATTGGTTCCGTCAGGATTGGCATACGTGAAATTATAAATACCTCCCGCCAAAGCATCAAAACGGAGTTTAATGAAGGAGCCGTTGGCTAAAGCCATAACATATAGGCTATCTCCGGTCACTGCGTGTGTGATAGGATTGTAAACTCCCCATCCAAGGTCGAATTCTGAGGTCGGGTAGAGGTTGAATGCACCTCGCGACCATCTTGAATTGTCGTTGTAAAGTTTATCCCAGGTTGTGGACATACCTGCAGTATCCAATTCATTCCATTGAGAAACCGAAAAGGGAGCTTGATAAACCGTCACTCCTTTTTGAGCATTGACTCGAATGGAAGCAGTGAAGCCGGAAATTTCAAAAGCCAGGTCCCAATTGTTGAGCGGTGCGGAGTGGATTTCGCCATTTTCCATGCTGTACCAGACTTGGCTTTCGTAACCCGGTCCCGTAGTTACAGTGCCTTCCGTTATTTGCGCTGCAGCACTACTCGCGAAAAGCCCAAGAGCAATAGTGTGATAGATATTTTTCATCCTTATTCTTATTTAGACTTAATATAGATAAGGCAAAGAAATATCAGAAAAATCATTTGGCCTAGGTGAAATATCAAAATACCGCAATTGAGGTATTCGGACTTTGGATTGCCTGAATTCTGAAAAAATAGCAGGAAAAATGAGCGATCTGTCAAATTGTTTACCCGGTTCTCATCAAAATTCCCCACTCTGAAAGTTTACCGGTTTGGCCTCCATTCATGAATCACATCTATATGAGTTGGAAAGCCTTTTTTCAGAAACCGCTGAAAATCTTAGAGATGAGTATTAACAAAGTTTGACTGACCGCGATAAACAACTGTCGATTTTCGACTAAGGCATATTAATTGTCGATTAAAAGCAATTAAACTAAAAAATACATTGAGTTATGCTTAAACTTTACCCAACCAAATTTTTCGACCCGCCGCCTTGGACGGCATACTGATTTTTTCAAACCATTTAAAACGCCTTCGCCGCCATTAATACTGTCGGTAAGCGCTTTTTCTCACACCTTCATCGCAAGGTGTACCAGTCTTTTTATTTCTAAAATTTAATACTAATACTATGACAAAAGATGCAATAACTAAGTCGAGCCGACACGTTATGGCGCGGAAGAATATTCGCTGTTGTAGCTCAATTCTCCTCAAGAGTTTTGTGGCTGCATTTGCCTTTATTTTATCCTCAGCTTTTTCAATGGCTCAGAATGCTACAGGGGGAAATAACCCCTTGATCATCGTTAAGAAAGAAGCATATCCGGGACCCGATGTGGTGCCTCAGGAAGTGCAGAGTTTTCTTAGCGAAAATGCTGTTCAGCAAAGTGCCGGACCTCTCGGCGACACAGACCCTGAAGCGGTGCCGGAGATCAATAATTGTCCCGACGATCAAACGGTGGAATGCTTTAGCGATGTCGGACATACCGTTTCCGAACTGGAATACACCATAAATTGCAGTGAAAACGGTGTGATCATCATTTATGAACCGGCCGGTATTCTAGAAACGGGATCATGTCCCGGAACCGAATACGTAGTGACCTATGTCGTGTGGGATGAATGTGGGAACAGTACAAGCTGTGACCAAATCTTTACATTGGATAATGAAGGGCCTCAAATTACTTCTTGCCCCGAAGGTGGAGAAATTACTGATCCTTCTGAAGCAGTTTCTAATGTAGAGGCTTTAGACTTCACTTTCTCTTGTCCTGAAGATCCTCTTTGTGCCGATATTTTAGTCGAAGTGGCGCTTATAGAAGAAACAGACATCTGCCTGGGTAATACCTATACATATGTATACACCATCACTGATGGTTGTGGAAGAACGGATCAGTGTGAACAGGTTTTCACACTTCCTCCTGCTGAGTTGACTGTTGAATGCCCTGAAGACGCAGTTGTTGAATGCTCTTTCGATATTAATCCTACCGAGGAAGATGTAAGCATAAGCGGAGATCTTTCTTATAGTGTTGACATTAGTGACCCTACTCTCGTTTCAGGAAATGAAGGGTGCCCGGGAGCAATGTATGAAGTTGTATACACGGTTACTGATGAATGTCAAAATGAAGCTACTTGCACCCGTAACTATACCGTTGAAAATGACGGTCCGATTATTACGGCGCCGGTAGATATTGAGGTAGAATGTTCAAATGACATTGTAGCCGATATCGAAGGTGTAGTCGTAAGTACTTTTTGCGAAGGTTTCGGAGAAGTATTGGCCGATGAACCCGTAGTAATCAGTGGAGACGGTGATTGCAACGGATCTGTTTGGGAAATCAATTACAACTTTACCGATGAGTGCGGAGGAACTTCTTCTGACAGTCAGCTAGTGACTATTGCTCAAGCAGGCCCAACCATTGTTGCTCCACTCGATATAGTGATTCAGTGTTCTGAAGATGCTGTTCCCGACGTTGA
>DATFKV010000045.1:0-2314 GCA_035268465.1 Cryomorphaceae bacterium
AATTAAAATCATCTCCAAGTAGTTCGACAAGATTGGCGCAAGAGCTTATGGGTCCTCCTGCCTTGTAACCGGGTAAATACCAGTCGGTAAAAATCAGGATGGTCCTTTTTTCAGATTTCATTTTCGTCCAACCAAGCTTCAAGAATGCAAAGGTGCCAAATACGAGACCACGAAATCTTGGGATCGCCTTTCAAAAATCCATCCCAGCGCTTATGAATCGCCTTGGCATCGAACGAATCGCGCCTACCGAGCTTTGTAAGGGCGTCTCCGCAAAAGTCTTTGAGCTCATTTCGCATCCACACCTCCCAAGGAAAGGTAAATCCCATTTTCGGCCGATTGACAATGGAATCGGGTAAATCAGGACCCATCGCATCAACCAAAAGTTTCTTTGGAGAATGCGGAAACTTGTGCTTATCGCCTATCCCCAAAACCATTGAAACGAGCTCATGATCCAAGAAAGGAACACGCACTTCCAAGGCATGTGCCATGGACATTTGATCGGTATCTCGAAGCAGAATGTTTTCCAGATAGGTAGTTAGCTCGGCGTATGACACGTGGCTGAGAATGGGCAGCGAAAAACCGGGCTTTCCATAACCCACTCCGTTTTTAACCAAATTGTAAACAGAGGATTCCGCTCTCGAATCACCTGTCAGCATGTCTGAATTTTGTCTGGTGGTAGCCACTTCTCGGCTAAACGGGTAGACGTATTCCAAGTCAAACCTATCCTGATTGAGCACACTACGCGTTTTGGACGAAGCCACGCCCGGGCTTTTCATCTCTAAAATACTTCCGGCAATGTCTCGAGCAAACTTGGGGAAACTCAAAAGCCATTTCTTGGTTTGTAAACTGTGAAATTGTTTGAAGATGGGGTAACCTGCAAAAAGCTCATCCCCTCCCAGTCCGGAGAGCGCTACAGTGATGTCCTGACTTTTAGCCGCCCCCGACACTACGTAAGAATTGATGCCATCTCCTGTGGGGTGATCCATAGCTTTAAGAGCAGCGGGCAATTGATTGATCAATTCGGACGGATCCAGCTGAATACGGTGATGTTCAGCCCCGAACTTGCGGGCGACTTCTTCCGCATATCTTGCTTCGCTATACTCTTGCTCTTGGAAGTCAATGTTAAAGGTCTTCACAGGTTGAGAAGAATGCTTTGATGCCAATGCCACAAGGGCACCGGAGTCTATTCCACCGGAAAGGAAAATCCCCAAAGGCACATCTGCGATCAATCGTCTCTTAACGCTTTGATCAAGCGAATTTCTGACGGCCACACATGTATCTTCGTAGGTCAAGCCCCTCATATCATTGCGCGCAGATTCGGCCAACTTCCAATAGTACTTTATCTCCTGATCATTGTCCGTAATCCTCATAAAGCTACCCGCCGGCAATGAAAATACTCCTTCCAAAATGGTGGAAGGCCCATGCACCGTCTGATACCTCAAGTATTCGGGCAAGGATGATTTGTTGAGACCGGGCTTTGGATTCAATCCCGAAATCAGCGCTCGTATTTCGCTTGAGAATAAAATCTCACTGTCCTTTCTCAAGTAGTAAAGCGGCTTGATACCCATTCTATCACGACAGAGAAAAAGCTCTTCAGCCTTATTGTCCCAAAGGGCAAAAGCAAACATACCATTGCACTCATTGACGAAAGAGATTCCCCATCTCGCTATCCCTGCCAATAAGACTTCAGTATCGCCATCGGATTCAAAAGCGTATCCTGAAAGCTGCTTCTTTAGTTCTCGAAAGTTGTAAATTTCTCCATTGAACACAATGGTGTAACGCCCTGAATTGTCGGTCATGGGCTGATTGGCCTCTTTACGAAGATCGATAATAGACAAGCGTCGATGAGCCAAAGCTATTCCTTCACCTACGTAAAAACCTTCGGCATCGGGCCCTCGGTGGCTGAGCTTGTCGGCCATGGTTCGAACTCGCCTATTGGCCAAATCAATACTGCTATGGCCGTATATCCCTGCAATTCCGCACATTAATGCGCTGCAAATTGATCTGAGTGAAGAACGTGTTCAATCCCTTTTTCCAACGGCAAAAGGTCACGCCCGAGAATACGTAACATTTTGGAGTTGTCGGGCATCCTTCGGGTCATATCACCTTCTTCCAGTGGAGGCAGGTGAATGACTTTCGACTTAGAATTGGTGGCTTTAATGATGGTCTGTGCCAATTCCAAAATGGTCACCTCGACGTTTGAACCGATGTTGATGACGTCATTGACCACCTCATCCTTGTAAAACGCGTTAATACATGCTTCCGTATTATCTGAAATGAAGCAAAAGGTTCTGGTTTGCAATCCATCACCATA
>DATFKV010000046.1:0-5228 GCA_035268465.1 Cryomorphaceae bacterium
CTGACCTTTTTCAGCCCATTCCGAGAATTCTTCCCAGCGATCGTCCCATCCGCGTTTGTGGGATGACAAGTTGGCCACCATGGTAGCGAGCGAAATACCCAGACTGCCGATGTAAGCCGATACACTGCCTCCACCCGGAGCCGGCGACTCGGATGCCGTTTCATTGGCAAACTCAGCCAGGCTCATATCCACCAATTTCTTCGCCGATTCGTCTTTGATCATGTATTCGATCACTTTCTTATTGGGATCGAAAGGAGCCAAATCGTCCAGTCCCAAACTTTTCACGGCAATTTTCACCTTCTCCGATTCAGAAATACCCAGCGAGCGTTCCTGCTTTCGCAGAAAATAGTCGGCTGCGTCGAGCAAAGCCTTCAACGGCACCAATCCCACTATTTCCGAACCCGTTACCCTTATTCCGCGATCTCGCGCTCTTTCACAAGCTTCGTCAAAAGCAACGTGGACCGGGGTGATGTTGATATTGGTCAAATTCAGCGAAAGCTGAGCGATACCGTACTCTTCGATGTACCAACCGATGCCTTTCACCGCTTTGAGTGTTCCGGGAATTCTTTCGGGCTCTCCGTTTTCGTCGGTGATCACTTTGCCGGTAAGGCCGTCTCCATCTTTTTTCACTCGTCCCGCCTCGCGAATGTCGAATGCAATGGCGTTGGCCCGGCGCGATGAGGTAGTGTTTAAGTTCACATTGTAGGCTACCAAGAAATCCCGCGCTGAAATGGCCGTCGCCCCCGTTTTCTTTACCGACTCATTGAATTCGGCGGGACCGAAATCAGGTTTCCATTCGGGTTTGCTCAATTTGTCCAGGCCTTCGTATTCTCCCGATCGGCAATAGGCCAGGTTTTTTCGTTTCGGTTCTTTGGCAGCATTTTCATAAAAATAACCGGGAATCCCCAATTCTTTGCCGACACGTTCGCCCAGCTTATGTGCATACTCGGCCACTTCTTCCATTTCGATGCCCGAAATCGGAACGAGCGGACATACATCGGTGGCACCCATCCTTGGATGTTCCCCTTTTTGTTTCCGCATGTCGATGAGTTCGCTCGCCTTTTTGATCAATCGAAAAGCGGCTTCGATAACCGGTTCAGGTTCGCCTACAAAGGTGATTACCGTACGATTGGTGCTCTTTCCCGGATCTACATCGAGTAGCTTGACACCCTCTACGGTTTCTACTACTGAAGAGATTTCTTTAATTATTTTGGGGTCTCGTCCTTCGCTTATGTTGGGGACGCATTCAATTAGTTGGGTCATTTTCGCTTGTTTTTTTGGTCAATGATGTGGTCAGTTCTTGTTCAATTTTTTCAACGGTGGGCAGTGTGGCTTCTATTTCTTTCGGTATGGCCTTGTTCAATTCGTATTCCGCTATTCCGATTGGTTGGCTCATCCCCCGCAAAGCGTATTCCGCAATTATCTTAGATTTTGCTTTACACAGCAGAAGACCTATCGTAGGGTTATCGGACTCTGTTTTTATAGAATCGTCAACAGCCGAAAGGTAAAGGTTTATTTTTCCTGCGAATTCCGCTTTAAATTCGATTGTCTTTAGTTCGATAACGACATAACACTTTAATTTGATGTGGTAAAAAAGTAAATCGATAAAAAAATCGGAACCATCAATTTTGATGGGAACTTGTTTGCCTACAAATGAAAAACCATTGCCCAGTTCAAGTAAAAAAGATGTGATGTGTTGAATTAGCTGATCTTCAATATCTTTCTCAAGGGCTTTTTCATGAAGGTTTAAGAAGTCAAATTTATATGGGTCCTTCAATGTCTCTTGAGCAAGTTCAGAATGAGGATTGGGCAGGGTGTTTACGAAATTCGTAATGGCCTTTCCATGTCGATTATAAAATCCTGAGTCTATTTGATGCACCAATACCGACCTTGACCAGTTGTTTTCAATCGTTTTTGAGCAGTAAAAAAGAGCTTCATCGATTGATTTTGACTTATAAATGATGAAGATTTTGTGCCCCCAGGGAATTTGTCCAACAACCTGTTGGATTTTTTCCGAATCGCTGTGTTGAGAATAGAATTCGAAAAATTTCTTCATGGCGAAAAGGTTCGACCTGGAAAAGCCCTTTTGATTAGGAAACTCCTTCTTCAAGTCAACGGCTATTTTGTCAATGACCGATGCCCCCCATTTGGATTCGGATATTTTGTAGGCAAATGATTGTCCAAGTTCCCAGTAGAGAGAAATGAGTTCCCTGTTTACCGATAACACAGCCTTCATCTGACGCCCCTGAATCTTATCCTTTAACTCTGAAAGCCAGTGAACGTACTCCGAACTATTTATCTCAGCCTTAGGTGTCATCCGATTTTGATCAAATCAATTTTATGAAAATGCCTTTCGATTCATCCTCGAATCGCATTAGTTTCAAATAGTTTAACCAACTCAAAATGAAGTCAGGAGTAGTTTTTTCAGCAGTTTTAAATTCGTCAGACCTCGTCTGCTGAATTGCTTTTTCAGAATCAGCAGACACAGTCTGATGTTTTTGATAAGCGAGGTAAAAGCTCCTCATTTGTCGAAGGTTCGTTACAGAAAAACCTTGTCCTAACTCTTTTGTTAGAGCCTTCGAGAGAGCCTTCAAGAGTTCCGTTCCGTATTCTACTCGCTCAACTCCTTTCTGTTCTTTTTCTACCGTCAATCTTCCTATTTCAAAATAGGTCCGTACAATGGTCTGCTTCACGATTCTGACCACCTGATTTAAGGCAGATTGAAGCAGGCTTACAATTTGCGTACAAAGCTCGATATGGGCAGGCTTCTTTTCCATGATTTTGAGCAAAGAAAGGAACTCTTTTTAAAAGAGTTTTAAGATCATTTCAGACGTTATTGTAAAGGCAAGCATCTGCTAATTCTATCTCCTCGCAAGCTTTCTATCCCTTCTTTTTTCGGCGTGAATTTAATTAGTTTTGTCCACCATGAGCGAAAATAAAGAAAGGCCGTTGATACTCGTAACCAATGACGACGGAATCACGGCAGGCGGCATCAGAAGCCTCATCGAAGTGGCAAGTGAATTTGGTGATGTTTGGGTGGTAGCTCCCGATAGTCCGCAGAGCGGGATGGGGCATGCCATAACCGTTCACGATATATTGCGGCTTCAGGAAGTCCGGGATGTGGAAGGAGTGAAAGAGTTTAGCTGCACGGGAACTCCGGTAGATTGTGTAAAGCTGGCGATCTACCGCATCCTCAAGCGGAAGCCCGACTTGCTTTTGTCGGGAGTCAATCACGGGGCGAATTACAGCATCAACGTCATCTATTCGGGCACCATGTCCGCCGCGGTAGAAGGTGCCGTAGAAGGCATACCCTCCATTGGTTTTTCCTTGCTTGATCACAGCGCCACCGCAGACTTTACGGCCAGTAAGGAGGTGGTAAGGAAAGTGGTGAAGAATGCCTTAAAAAACGGAATTCCAAAAAATACTTGCTTGAACGTCAATATTCCCAATGTTCCCCCTGAAGAGATCAAAGGAATACGAATTTGCCGACAGGCGAAAGCTTCTTGGGAAGACGATTTCCAGCCGAGAAAAGATCCGTCGGGTAAAATCTATTATTGGATCACCGGGAAGTTTGTCAATCCCGATAAAGGTGACGATACCGATGTTTGGGCCTTGGAAAACAATTATGTATCGGTGGTTCCCGTTCAATTTGATCTCACGGCTCATCACGCGATGGCAGAGTTAAATTCTTGGGAATATGAGGCCTAAAAAAAAGTACGACAGCATGCCGCTCGGATTGGCGGCGGGTTTAATTAGTCCGGTCATCGGATTTGCCATTTACGGGCTTCTATGGTCAATTTACTTCGAGAAGCCGTTCGATTATTTCGTCAACACCATCTTCATCGGCGTGCAGGCTTTTCAATCTTCCATTGTGGCCTTGAGTCTGATATTCAACTTGGTTCCATTCTTTATTTTTCTTCGTTCTGATCGATACAGGAGTGGGAGAGGGGTGTTGTTGGCGCTGTTTATATACGTGCCCGTGGTTCTTTACCTTCGTTTTTCTTAATGAAATACTACATCATATCGGGCGAAGCTTCGGGCGATCTGCACGGAAGCAATTTGGTCAAAGAAATCTTAAAGAAAGACTCGAGTGCAGATATTCGGGCCTGGGGCGGTGACTTGATGAGTGAAGCAGGAGCGGATGTGGTGAAGCATTACCGCGATTTGGCCTTCATGGGCTTTGCCGAGGTCATTGCCAATATCGGAACCATCCTGAAAAACTTTAAACGCTGCAAAGCCGACATATTGAACTTCGAGCCCGATGTGTTGATCTTGATCGATTACCCGGGGTTCAATCTGCGGATGGCTGAGTTTGCCCACAAAGAAGGAATCAAAGTCTTCTACTACATCTCGCCACAAATTTGGGCTTGGAAGCAAAACCGAGTAAAAAAGATCAGAGCCTACGTAGATGAGATGTACGTCATTCTTCCGTTTGAAAAAGATTTCTACGCCAAATTTGACGTCGATGTACACTTCGTAGGACACCCACTGATCGATGCAGTAGGCCAATTCAAGGAAACGCTGCCCGATCGAGAGTCCTTTTTTCATGAATACGGAATGACTGATCGACCGCTTGTTCTCCTCATGCCCGGCAGCCGAAAGCAAGAAATTAACAAGATGCTTCCATTGATGCTCGAAATAGCGAAGAAGCATTCCGAATACCATTTTGTGGTGGCAGGAGCTCCCGGGCAGGACAAGGAGTTCTACGATCAGTTCTTGGCCGATTCTGATGTGCAACTCATTTCGGGAAAGACCTACCAACTGTTGTCATATGCGCGAGCAGCGTTGGTGACATCAGGCACGGCTACTTTAGAAACAGCCATTTTTCGAGTGCCGCAGGTCGTTTGCTATCGTGCAGGATCGGTTTCTTATATCATCGCCAAAAACTTGGTGAAGATTGCCTATATCTCTTTGGTCAACTTAATCATGGATCGAGAGGTGGTGAAAGAATTGATCCAGGGAGAATTAAATTTGAAGAAACTCGAAGTGGAATTTTCGAAGATCGCCAAAGAAGGGGAGCCGCGCACCAAACAGCTTTCCGAGTACGAGGAGCTTTATGAAAAACTGGGTGGAGAAGGTGCTTCGGCCCTTACTGCCGAACTCATGTTGAAAAGTCTGAACGATTGATTGAAGAGCAGCCTCGTGTCATACTATTTTCGTTTTTATGAGAGGAGCCTTGCTCGCCATTTTTCTTTTGGTCTCTTTCAATTCAAAAGCGGTTGCTGACT
>DATFKV010000047.1:0-2306 GCA_035268465.1 Cryomorphaceae bacterium
TGCCAATCACAGCGGTCAGACTTACGAAAAGGTAAGCGAAGACAGCGACCGGGATTTCTGGATGACCGCCGATGAGGCAAAAGAGTACGGAATGCTCGACGAAGTATTGGTGAAAAATCCAAAACACTAAAAAAGAACGCAATGGCTGGTAGCGAAAAACGCGAAGTAAAATGTTCATTTTGCGGCAGGAGTAAAAGCGATGTGAATGTCCTCATTGCCGGGGTTACAGGTCATATTTGTGACAATTGCATTACTCAGGCGCAGAGCATCATTAAGGAAGAGCTTTCGCAAAAAGCACATACAGAACTTGAAACCAGTCTGGTTTTGCAAAAACCGGCTGAGATAAAAGCCTATTTGGACAATTTTGTGATTGGTCAAGACGACGCGAAGCGCACGCTTTCCGTCGCGGTGTACAATCACTACAAGAGGTTGCTGCAGAAGGCGGAGGATGAAGACGAGGACGAAGTAGAGATTGAAAAATCAAATATTGTTTTCGTTGGCGAAACGGGAACGGGTAAGACGTTGATGGCAAAAACCATCGCCCGAATGTTGAATGTTCCCTTTTGCATCGCCGACGCCACCATCCTTACGGAAGCCGGCTACGTGGGAGAAGATGTAGAAAGCATCCTTTCCAGGCTGCTTCAAGCTGCGGACTACGATGTGGCTACGGCTGAAAGAGGAATTGTATTTATCGACGAGATTGACAAAATTGCTCGAAAGAGCGACAATGCCAGCATCACCCGTGATGTAAGTGGAGAGGGTGTGCAACAAGCACTTTTGAAACTGCTCGAAGGTTCGGAGGTGAATGTGCCACCACAAGGAGGTAGAAAACACCCCGAGCAAAAGTTGATACAAATCAACACGAAAAACGTGCTCTTCATTTGTGGTGGTGCCTTTGACGGTATCAAGAAGTTAATCGAGCGTCGGGTAAAGACCACCACAATCGGGTATAGCTCAAGCACGGAAAATGCCGATTTTGATCCCGATCATATTTTGCAATACGTTTCTCCGGTAGATTTAAAAAGCTTTGGCTTAATCCCTGAGTTGATCGGTAGATTCCCGGTATTGACGTATCTCAATCCACTGGATCGCGAGACGCTTCGAAGAATTCTGACTGAACCGCGCAATGCTTTAGTAAAGCAATATGTGAAGCTCTTCGAAATGGACGATGTGAAATTGTCTTTTGACAAAGAAGCGCTTGACTTCATCGTGGAAAAGGCCATGGAATACAAGTTGGGAGCCAGAGGCCTGCGCTCAATTTGTGAGGCCATCATGACCGACTTGATGTACGAGATCCCGGGATCAAATGATATCAAAAGTTTCAAGATTACGGCTAAATACGCTAAAGAGAAATTTAGCAAATCGAAAATATCGCAGTTGAAAGCTGCATAAACCTTATAAACCAACCCCAATTTACCCATGAAAAAATCGATTCTAGTATTGGCTTTTGCCATCGCTACACTATTTTCAAGTGCACAGTATTTTCCCGCTCCCAGCCCGCTGGCACGTGAATACCAAATGGTAGGACTTACCGAAATGGAGGTGGAATACAGCCGTCCCGGTGTTAAAGACCGCGAGATATTCGGAGAGCTTGTTCCTTTCGATAAACTTTGGAGAACCGGCGCAAACAGTGCTTCTAAAATCACTTTCAGCAATGAGGTGAACTTCGGTGGAACTGAAGTGGAAGCAGGGACTTACGCCATCTTCACCATTCCTATGCAGGACAAGATTATGGTCATGCTCAATTCAAACGCCGACCAAGGCGGAACGGGCAATTACGATGAAAGCTTGAATGTAGCGACGACGGAAGTTCCTTTTAAAAAGAGTTCTGAGAAAGTTGAGCGCATGCGTTTCTCTTTCGAGAATGTAAAAGATGACAAGGTGGATCTGGTATTTAACTGGAGTAATATGATGTTTGCCGTGCCGATATCCGTCAATACTGCTGACCATGTAGTAGAGAGCATGGATGGAAAAATGAAAGAGATCGATGGACTCTATGGTTTTTATGAAGATGCAGCAAGCTATTACCTGGCCAATGGAAGTCCTGAAAAGGCACTTGAATTCGCTAAGAAGTCTACGGATATTAAGGAAGTATTTTGGAACATGCACACCTTGGCAAAAGCTTACAAGGCGAATGACGACATGAAAATGGCCAAACAAACGGCTATGAAATCTCTGGAAATGTCAAAGGCGGCAGAATACGAGCCCTACATCAAAATGAACGAGAAGATGATTGCTGAAATGAAGTAAGCTATCCTTTCGAATGCAATAAAAAGCCCCGACGAAAATTTTCGTCGGGGCTTTTT
>DATFKV010000048.1:0-2614 GCA_035268465.1 Cryomorphaceae bacterium
GGGAGTTATGACCAATTGAGAATCTCTTATGAGGGCCGCGGATCCGTTGAGGCTGGTCTTTCCTGCGGCATTCCAAATTGTCTTTCCACAAACCAAAGCAATCTCATTTCCGTCCTCTTCTTCCGACGGGCCTCCCAGAAGGACAATCGGATGATTTATTTCTTGGCACATTTTGATGTATTGCTTTAACCTGGGCTTCTTTCGCCAGTGGGCGGCACCTATGGCCACCGCTACGAAACCACTTTTGTGAAGAGCGGGCAATTCCAAGGGCAGCACTTCTTCACCTTCTGGAAAAAAATAGTCCAACCCTTCGCCGTCATTGCTTAGCCCAAATGGAGCCAAAGTCTCCATGTACCGATCAACTATATGAACCTTGGGCATCTTATTGATGCCAAAATTCACCAACAACCACTTTTGCCAATTGTACTTCTTAAAGCTGAAGGAAATCATCTTTAGCGCCCGCTTGACTCTGGCTGAGCGCAGGTTGACATGCAAGTCAACAACATAGTCGTACTGCTCTTTTTTGAGTTGCTCGATTACTTCATTGGTACTTTTCTCTATTCCATACACTTTTGCGATGTATGGATTTGGCTCAAGCAATGACTTGAATCGATTCTTGGTAAGAAAGTGTATCTCTGCGCCACCATACATTTGCCGGAAGAGGTTTCGCACCACCGGTGTGGTCAGCACAATGTCACCAATAGAGCTGAATCGGATGATCAAGACTTTCGTCAAGGATTTTTGAATTTTTTCAAATGTAACCGATTTACGTCATTTGTAGCCCATAACTGAACGAGTGAAAATCATAGACACACATTCGCACATGTACCTTGAGCAGTTCGATGAAGATCGTGCAGCTTGCATGGAGCGGGCCATTGAGCGGGATGTACTTCTCACCCTGCTGCCAAACATTGACGTAAATAGCATCGCTTCAATGAAAAAATTCATGGAAGAATACCCTTCTCAATCATCAGGCATGATGGGGCTTCATCCGTGTTCCGTAAAAAAGAATTTTCACAAGGAGCTGGCTATTATTAAAAAGGAGCTGGATTCGGGAAAATACATTGCCGTCGGTGAGATCGGCATAGACCTCTATTGGGACAAATCGACTTTAGGCATTCAGGTGGAGGCTTTCAAGAAACAAATAGAATGGGCGAAAGAAGCCAAACTTCCCATTGCTATTCACGCCAGAGATTCTTTTGAAGAAATTTTCGCAGTTCTTGACGAAGTTCACGATGAACGCCTGACAGGAGTTTTTCACTGCTTCACCGGTTCGGCAGATCAGGCCAAAAAGGCATTGGGCTACCCCGGTTTCTATCTGGGAATAGGCGGAGTAGCCACTTTCAAAAATAGTGGATTGGATAGCGTTTTGGCCGAGATCGGCCCGGACCGCTTGATGCTGGAAACTGATGCACCATACCTAACCCCACATCCTCACCGTGGCAAAAGAAACGAAACGAGTTACACCAGACTGGTAGCAGAAAAACTCGCACTAATTTTTGACAAGCCTATTGAAGAAATAGCACGTGTGACTACTCATAATGCCAATGCCTTATTCCAACTCAATGGTTAAAAAGAGAAATGTATTGCTCATTTACACGGGGGGCACCATCGGAATGGTTCAAGACTATAGGACGAATCGACTGATCCCCTTTGACTTTAGTAATTTCGAAAATCAGATTCCCGAAATTAAGAATCTCTCTGCTGCGATTCATACGGAGTCATTCGATGAGCCTCTCGACAGCAGCAATATGGGTCTTGAGCATTGGCAGAAGCTCGCATACATGATCTACGACAATTACGACCGATACGATGGGTTCGTCATATTGCACGGAAGTGATACCATGGCCTACACAGCCTCAGCCTTGAGCTTCATGTTTGTCAACTTATCAAAACCCGTCATCCTCACGGGTTCACAACTGCCCATTGGTATGGTGCGCACCGATGGAAAGGAAAACTTGATCACAGCAATAGAAATAGCCTGTGATTACCACCAAGATGTACCGATGGTTCCTGAAGTGGCCATTTATTTTGAATATCACCTTTACCGGGGAAACCGAACATTTAAATACAATACGGAACACTTCGAGGCCTTCGAATCGCCGAATTATCCCTTTCTAGCCGAAGCCGGCGTAACGATCAAATACAACAGTCAATTTATCAATAAGGCTTCGGAACTACCTTTTAGAATAGAACCCAAACTTGATAATCGCGTGGCGGTATTGACACTTTTCCCGGGAGTTTCTCAACATATCGTGGAGGCAGCGCTCACAATAAAGGACAATCTCGTACTCGTCGTAAGGACTTACGGAAGTGGGAACGCCATGACCTATCCATGGTTCTTGGAGGCGCTTCAGCGTGCTTCAGATCGCGGATTGATCTTGATAAATGCGACCCATTGTCGCGGTGGAGGAGTCAAACAGGGAAAATATGAAACCAGTGGTGAATTGGAGCGCATTGGCCTCATTAGTGCAGGCGATATGCAGCTGGAAGCGGTGGTTGCCAAAAGCATGTACCTCTTGGGTCAGGGACTATCGAAGGAGGAATTCAGTTTGTATTTCCAAGAAGATTTGAGAGGAGAAAGAACCGCTCCCCAACTCAATTCAACCGATTA
>DATFKV010000049.1:0-2467 GCA_035268465.1 Cryomorphaceae bacterium
AGGAACATCGTCTTTGTAATAAATCGGAAAGGGTTCACCCCAATAGCGCTGACGCGAAAAGATGGCGTCGCGCAGTCGGTAATTGACCTTCCCGTAGCCAAATCTTTTTTGCTCGAGCTCAAAGATGACCGTCTCCATGGCTTTTTCGTATTTCATCCCCGTGAGGAATCCCGAATTGGTCAGGATGGCATCTTTTCCGGAATAGGTCTCTTCCGATACATCCTTTCCTTCAAAAATATTCGGGATTTCGAGATCGAACGTCTTGGCGAAAGCATAGTCGCGGTCATCTCCCGCAGGCACAGCCATTACCGCTCCCGTCCCGTATCCGGCCAAAACGTAATCGGCAATCCAAACGGGCACCTTCTCTCCCGAAAAAGGATGGGTAGCATAGGCTCCGGTAAATTCTCCCGTAACGGTTTTCACCTCGCTTTGACGCTCGCGTTCCGTTTTGGCCATGCTCTTCTTTACGTAAGCTTCAATTGCCTCGCGTTGATCGTCGGTCGTAATTTTCTTCACCAAGTCGTGCTCAGGAGCCAGAACCATAAAGCTGACCCCAAAAATCGTATCGGGTCGCGTGGTAAACACATCGATGTGCTCCGGGTGATCGGCCAGCATAAAGCGCACCATGGCTCCCGTCGACTTTCCGATCCAGTTGCGCTGCATGTCCTTGATGGAATCTTGCCAATCTACTTTTTCCAATCCTTCGAGCAATCGATCGGCATAGGCGGTAATGCGCAAACTCCACTGATTCATCAAGCGCTGCTCCACGGGGTGTCCGCCGCGTTCGCTCAAGCCGTCTTTTATTTCGTCGTTTGCCAAAACGGTTCCCAAGGCCTCGCACCAGTTTACCCAGGTTTCGCTGAGGTAAGCCAAACGGTAATGGCTCAGAACTTCTTGTTTCTGCTTGTCATTCAATACTTTCCAATCGGTAGCGGTGAGCTCTCCGGCGAAATATTCTCCGAAAGGAAAATCATCCAAATTGAGCTCTTTGTACCAATCTCTATCCACGAAGGCTTCAACTCCGTAAGTTCCATTCTGCTCAAAAGCAGCAACGAGCGTGGAGATATCTTCAGCTCGGTTCGTTTTGTTGTTGTACCAACTTTGGTAGAGTTTCGAAAAAATCCATTGCGTCCATCGGTAATAATCGGGATCGCTGGTACGCACTTCACGGCTCCAATCGTAATTAAAACCCATTCGCTGCAGCTGCTCTTTGTAGCGAGCCACGTTGTCTCTGGTGGTAATGGCGGGGTGCTGACCTGTTTGAATGGCGTACTGCTCAGCGGGTAACCCAAAAGAGTCAAAGCCCATCGGGTGGAGAACATTGTACCCTTTGTGCACCTTGTACCTGGCGATTACATCCGAAGCGATGTATCCCAAGGGGTGACCAACGTGGAGGCCTGCTCCCGAAGGATAAGGAAACATATCCAAAACATAGAATTTCTCTTTGTTTGGATCTTCATCCACTTTGTACACTTCTTTATCCTTCCAGATTTTCTGCCACTTGGCTTCGATTTCCCGAAAATTGTATTCCATTGCCGTTCGATTAGAAGCGGCAAAGTTATCAAATCATCGGGGGTAAAACACGATTATGAGTTTGGTTCATTCATTACGCTAAAACCATTTTTTGTCACCTTATAAGTTGACATTTTTTATATTTTGTCAATCTATGTATTTACTTTTTTGTATTTTTGTCAACCTATAGACTGACAAAATGAAAAAACGGCAACTGCAAATAAGTCAATTGGAGTCCAAAATTAAATTACTCACTCCGCTATTGAATCAACCAAGCCCACCGTCCGGTTGGATCAAAGCCTTGAGAACAAGTTTTGGAATGACAATGGAGCAATTGGCAAAAAAAATCGGTGTAAGTAAGCAGAACATTAGCCGAATAGAAAAAAGAGAACAAGAGGGAGCTCTAACTATTGCAAAACTGAGAGAAGTTGCAGCAGCCATGGATATGCAATTGGTATATGGTCTGGTTCCCAAAGAGAAATCCTTGGATGCATATATTGACCGCAAAGCGCGTGAACTGGCAAAGCAGATCATTTCGCGAACTTCTAATACCATGAAACTCGAAGATCAAGAAAACTCTGAGGAAAGAATCCAGAAAGCAATTGAAGAACGAGTGGCAGAAATAAAAAGGGAACTTCCAAAGAGCCTATGGGACTAAATCTGAACGAGGCATACGGACAAACTCCACTTGAAGAAGAGGAGAAGGAAGGATTACTTATTCCAAGTATTTCTACCAAAGAAGAATTGGACGAATTTGAACAGCAAAATATTGAAGAAGCGATTCAATGGACTATCGGCAAGTCGATGAAAGCCGAAACCATTCTAACAGAAAAATTCATCAAAACCCTGCACAAAAGAATGTACGCCGACGTATGGAAATGGGCGGGAGAGTTTAGAAAAACCGATAAAAACTTAGGGATTGATAAGTGGCAAATTCCATCGGCTTTAAAGGTGC
>DATFKV010000050.1:0-4516 GCA_035268465.1 Cryomorphaceae bacterium
TTCCTATACATGACTCAACTGCTCAAGAGCACTGTCGCCATGTTGATGCCCGAGGTTGAAGAGGAACCGGAGGTCAGAGAGGTGGCGGAAACCAGCAAAGTAATGCACGCATTAACCGATGCCGTGCCGCTGGATAGGGAGCACGAAGTTATGATGGACCACGAGTACGATGGTATTCGTGAGCTGGACAATAACCTTCCGCCATGGTGGGTTTGGATGTTCTATGCCACCATTGCTTTTGGTTTTGTTTACTTGGTTTATTACCACGTTTTGCCCTATGGACTAACTCAGGAAGAAGAATACCTGGCTGAAGTTCAGCAAGCTGAAGAGGCCCATGAGGCATACTTGGCTGCCGCCAAAAACTTAGTGGACGAAAACAATATTGTGATGCTTGCGGATGTGTCAGATCTGCAAGTCGGAAAAAGCATTTTTATTGAGAAGTGTCAGCAATGCCATGCCGCAGATGGCGGAGGCGGCGTAGGGCCGAATCTTACCGATCCATATTGGATTCACGGCGGCTCGATAAAAGACATTTTCAAAACAGTAAAATACGGTGTTCCAACCAAGGGAATGATTTCGTGGGAATCCCAACTCAGACCAATTGAAATGGCTCAAGTTTCGAGCTACATCAAAACATTGGAAGGGACGACACCGGCCGCTCCTAAAGACCCGCAAGGAGAGCTTTGGGTAGCTCCCGATGAAACTGTGGCACCTGCTGACTCAACCGCACAGGACAGCCCGAATGTAGAAGAAGAAATGAGTGAAGAAGACGCCCAAACGGCGACACTTTAATGAACGTTGAGAAAAGATATCAAGAGCAAGAAACCTTCAGAGATAGTATGTCTACTATCGATGAGTCGGGAAAGAGAAAATGGCTCTTTCCCAAAAAACCATCCGGATACTGGACAAAATGGAGAACATGGGTCAGCTATTTCCTGCTGGCCTTTTTGTTTCTTGCGCCTTTCATTCGAATAGAAGGACAGCCGCTCCTCCAATTCAATTTGCTTGAGCGAAAGTTTATCATTTTCGGGCAAATATTCTGGCCACAGGATTTTCACCTTTTCGTTTTGGCCATGATCACTCTGGTCATTTTTGTTACGCTTTTTACCGTTGTGTACGGTCGTCTTTTTTGCGGCTGGGTTTGTCCGCAAACCATTTTTATGGAGCATGTTTTTCGTAAAATTGAATACGCCATTGATGGAACATGGAAGGAGCAGATGCGACTGAAAAAGTCGGGGTGGACCAATGAAAAGATCAGAAAAAGGGTTCTGAAGCATGTCCTATTTTTCGCTATTTCTTTCCTGATTGCCAACACTTTTTTGGCTTACATCATAGGAAGTGACGCCCTGATTGATATCATTACGGAACCCGTAACGGCTCACATTGGCGGACTGGCAGCGATCACCGTATTCTCAGGAGTCTTTTATGGAGTCTTTGCCTTCTTTAGAGAACAAGTGTGTATTGCGGTATGCCCATACGGGAGATTGCAAGGTGCCATGCTCGACCGCCAGTCGGTAGTGGTAGCCTACGACTACGGTCGGGGAGAAACCCGAGGAAAAATTCGAAAAAATGAAGACCGCGATGAAGTAGGGAAAGGCGATTGTATTGATTGCGGTCATTGCGTTCACGTTTGTCCTACGGGAATCGACATCAGAAACGGAACCCAGCTGGAATGCATCAACTGTACGGCTTGCATTGATGCTTGCGACGAGATGATGGAGGCGGTCAATTTGCCGAAAGGCCTCATCCGCTACACCAGCGAAGAGCAAATCAGCACCCGAAAACCTTTTCGATTTACCGGAAGAGCCAAGGCATACACCATCGTTCTGGCGGTTTTGGTTGGAGTTGTGGTTACGCTTTTGGCCACACGAACCGAGGTGGAGGCCATCATTCTGAGAACACCCGGGATGCTCTACCAACAAAACGATGATGGAACCATCGGCAACCTGTACAGCTACAAAATCATCAATAAAACAAACAACGATCTGGAATTGGAGATCAAAACGGTCGAGGAAGGGTATACCATCAAGATGATTGGCGATGCACCTAGCGTAGCGATGCAAGAAGTAGCGGAAGGTGCCTTTTTCCTGAATGCACAACCCGAAATGTTTGACAAAGGAAAAACCGAGACAGAGGTAGCCATTTACGACCAAAACGGAGAATTGCTCGAGAAGATTGAGATGAAAATAATGGGACCACTTTAAAATGAAAAACATGAATTGGGGACATAAGATTGCATTGGTTTACAGTTTGTTTGCTGCCTTCATGATCGGCATGCTCGTCTTGAGTACGACTTACGACCACGAGCTGGTAACAGAAGATTACTACGCAAGAGAACTGGCCTATCAGGACAAAATCGACGCCGGGCAGAATTTGGCGCAAGCCGATTTTGACGTAGAAGTCAAAATGATTGATGGCAAATTGAAGGTGCTCTTCGACCGATTGCCTCAGTCCAAATCGGTGACGGGTAACGTCATTTTTTACAAGCCCGATAATGAAAAGATGGATGAAACTCATCCCATTCAATTAGAGCCCAATTCGAGCGAGATGGAGATCTCTTCCGCAGGCAAACGGGGTCGATACAAGGTTCAGGTCAGTTTTGTACTGGACGGAAAATCCTTCTACAAAGAACAAGAATTGGTACTATGATACTCTTGCCGGCATTGGGGTTGGGTTTTGCAGGAAGTTTGCACTGCGTAGGCATGTGTGGACCAATTGCCATGGCTATTCCCGTCGGTAATGGATCTACCACGTCTCAGTTTGGCAATTACTTCCTCTACCACTTCGGTCGGATTTCTTCCTATGCCATGCTGGGATTTCTCTTTGGAACGATGGGTTACGGACTCAATCTCGCGGGAATCCAACAAGGATTGTCACTTGGTGTCGGACTTTTTATGGTCGCTTTTATCTGGTTGCCAAAACTATTTAATGGAATGGGCGGCGGAGTAACGAGACTTCAGTCCAAGGTGACTGGTTTTATGGCCAAGAGATTAAAAACCAATCGACCCGGAGCACTGCTCGGCTTGGGTTTTTTCAATGGACTCTTGCCTTGTGGTTTTGTTTATTTGGCCCTAGCCGGAGCACTCGTAAGTTATAATCCCATCGAGGGTGCGGCCTTTATGGCTTTATTCGGATTGGGTACTACGCCTGCTTTGCTCACACTGGCCTTCTCGGGAAAAAAGTTTGGAGCAATGTTTAAGTCCCGGTTTCGAAAATTGGCACCCGTCCTCGCCACCGTCGTAGCCTTACTTTTTATTCTTCGCGGTTTGGGACTTGGAATTCCCTACGTGAGTCCTGAATTGGGAACTACCGTGCAAACCACAAATGCGTGCGAGTAATGAAAGAATTAATTGAAAAATACAATGTAGCGGTCCCGCGGTATACGAGCTATCCGACTGTTCCCAATTGGAATGCGGAAACTTTTAGCAAAGAAGAATATTTGAGCTTGGTGCAAAAAGATTTTGCGAAAGCCAATGATGAAGGGTTGGCGCTCTACATTCACTTACCCTACTGCGAAAGTCTTTGCACCTATTGCGGATGCAATACCAGAATCACCGTAAACCACGCGGTGGAAGGTCCGTACATCGATGCGCTGATTGCCGAATGGACACAGTACCTCGCCATTTTTGGCGACAAGCCTAAAATTCGAGAAATACATCTCGGTGGGGGTACACCGACGTTTTTTGCTCCGTTGGAGTTGAAGCGCTTGATCGAAGCCATTTTGGCGAAGGCCGAAGTAACGGCCGATGCCTCTTTCAGCTTTGAAGCACATCCCGCCAACACCACCCAAGAGCATCTTTCGGTGCTGGCATCATTGGGATTTGATCGGCTGAGTCTCGGGGTTCAGGATTTTGACCCGAAAGTTCAAAAAGCCATCAACCGTCGTCAAACACCCGAAGAGGTTGAACGAGTGACCGCTCAAGCAAGAAAACTGGGCTATCGTTCAATAAATTTTGACCTGGTTTATGGTTTGCCTTTTCAGACTGAGGCAGGTGTGATGAATGCGGTGGATGAGGTGATTCGCCTCAAGCCCGATAGAATTGCCTTTTACAGTTACGCCCACGTTCCGTGGAAAAGACCGGGACAGCGGGCTTACGATGAAAATGATTTGCCGCAAGGCGAAGAAAAACTTAACCTCTTTGTAAAAGGTCGCGAGCGCCTGATGGAAGCGGGTTACGAGCCCATTGGTTTCGACCACTTTGCCCTCAAAGAAGATTCGCTTTACTGCGCTTACGAAACAGGTACCATGCACCGAAACTTTATGGGGTACACCGATTTGAGAACCGATTTTTTGATTGGTCTTGGGGTAAGTTCCATCAGCGATATCGGAACGGCCTTTGCCCAAAATGCAAAATCTGTGGAGGGTTATATCGAACAAGTGCGGAAAGGAGTGCTGCCGATTGTAAAAGGTCACTTGTTGGATCAGACGGAATTGATGATCAGAGGGCACATTTTAAACCTTACCTGTCAGCACGAAACCTTCTGGGGAAGCGCGAATGGAGATGAACAATCCTAC
>DATFKV010000051.1:0-2829 GCA_035268465.1 Cryomorphaceae bacterium
TAAACCTTACCACCAAACGTTATGTCAGCCAACAGACCGAAACCTTGGAGGTAGACGATAGCTTCACCGAGTACTCCTTTGAAGTTGATATCTTTCAGAAGAACGTTCCCGTACGGGTACTGCTCTCTTTCGCCTATCATAAACTGGAGCGAATCTATCCGATTTCTACTAACAGTCTCAACTCGATAGTTATAGGCACAGACTTTAGAATAGAGGTCTCCCCCAAGGTAACCCTGCTGGCCCGAATTGACAGCAATGTATACTCCTTCGGAAAAGCCGGAGACGATTCTTTATCGCTGCCTGATTCCGGAGTGGGGATGTACCTTTTCCGCAGTGAGCTGGGAGCTGAAATACATTTTTAACAAAACATGCACTTTATTAAGAGCAGATTTCTAATTTCCGGGTAGAGCTAACAAAAAAATAACAAACAAGAAACATAGAAAAGCCCACCGTAGGATTATACCCACGGTGGGCGGTTGAAACTGATTAAAATAATCTAACTAAAACCTTCAGGTTACCAAAATCAAGTAGCAAAGTCTAAAACAAGGCAATATATGTACACTTGCGATTCAGAACTACTCGTTGCCGCCTGCTTCTTCTTGTTCAGCTTCATCCTGATGAAGTTTCTGCTGTGCAAGCGCCCGCAGAACCTGCAGTTCACCAAGCCGCTGCCATTCAGCATTCCTTCGAGATGTCTCACGCTCTTCAAGAATACCCCACAGTGCTTCGTTATCAATACCGCCTTCATCAGGCAGAACCGCAAGGTCGTAGGTCAGAGTTACATCTTTAATGTATGCAATGGTGTCTCCACCCATTTGTGATGCATCCTTGTAGATGACAAAGCCTTTCAACTTACGCATTGGGGTGAGTTTCGGGTAAAGAGGCATACGTCGCAATTCTCGATTGCGAACGTCATCTATGTAGTTGGGATTTGACCAACCAAGCTCTCGCCAGCCCCTAAATTCCATGTAATCGAGGAACATATTTCGTTCATTACCATCCTGGTCTTCCAGAATAATCCCGATTCCATTAGGGAAGTTCGAACCATAAACGTTTACCGCAACCTTTTTCAATGCGCCTACGTTCTTTACCACACCGAAACCCTCAAACTTACTGCCTTCGCGATCCTGTTCATCCGCCTGCATGTAGGCAGGGATCTCAAAAGGGGGTTTGATCATGGCATAAGAGTTATAAGGTTCTTCGGGAAAGTGAACCCGAATACCCATAACATTTTCACCAGCAAACTGCTGGGCATCATCGCGTACAGGCGCTTCCTGTGTGTAGGAGAGCCGCTCGTTCTGTACTGTGCTAGAAGATGAAGCCAGCTGTACATCCCAATTCTCAATAGCTAGGGACGTGACCATCAGCTCCTTTTCTTCTTCGGTGAAACCAACACCTGCTTTTTCGGAAAAGTCAACGAGAGTTGCTTCGTTATTTCCATCCTCGAGATCCGCGGTAAGAGTCGAAAAATCGATGAGAACCGATTCCTCTGCGGTAACAGAAAAACTTACCACCAAAAGCATAATACCAAGTAGAATTCCGAACCGTTTCATCCAGTGCTCCTTTTTAAAACAGTTTACCTATTGCATTTAAAATTATACGGAACCAATTTAGTTTGTCAACGATTTTTCTTTTTTTTTCATTTCGTTGAATCCGTTTGGTCAATTTTAGGCTGTTCTCCATTTACTGTAAAGACAATTTTCTCAATTTGTGGATAATTAAAGGTAATAGTCTTGCGTACACAGTCCAAAGCCTCCCCAAAAGACAGTCTTGACTTACTTTCTTGAAATATCACATGAATTGAAAAATCAATAAAAAGATTGTCCTCCCGCAGCATAAGAGTCTGTAAAATGCTCTCCTGAGGCAGCACTGCTGCCGAATTTACATCAAAGGGTCCTAGTAAAATCTCCTTTACCAGTAGTTCAATTTCCTGCTCTGTGGTCGGTTTCGTCGGCAGCAGACGCTGCTCCCCAATACATTCGGAAGAGCGGTATTCAGGGAAAAAGAGCACCTGCCGGTGCTTATCAGTTCCATTGATCAAGAAGAGTAGCAGCGAGACCGTAAGGCTTACCGCTAAAACTCCAACTAAAATGATTGTAATTCTATCCAGGTTTTTCACCAATTACTCCCGTACGGAGGGGTTTTCGAAGTGTTCGATAAATCCGTGAACGCCATTATAGATGCCTTCGGCAATTTTCTTCAAGTGAGCTGTACTGCGCATCTTGAAAGCTTCCGTCCGATTTGTCACAAATCCGATTTCCACCAACACCGAGGGCATCTTTGCATCTCTAACCACAAACCAGGTCTCTTCCTTTAAGCCCCGATTCATATGTGACTCCCCAACCGAGGCATCCAAATTGTCCAGAATATTTTGAGCCAATAGGATACTTTCAACTGTGTACTCCTCTTCAAGCATCGTATTCAGAATAGGAGCAACTTCCCGGGCAGATTCATCTAGAGTTGCCGGATCGATCAGCTTGCGGCGGTAATCTGTGGGCAGATACCACACTTCAAAGCCTTCAGCCCTGCTATTCAGGGAAGCGTTGGCATGAATTGATATGAAAATCATCGACTCACGTTGATCAAGTTCAACTCCATTCGCAATCTGGGTGCGTTCCTTTAGGGTCAAATACACATCATCCTCACGGGTCAGAACAATATTTTTCTCGGGGTATCGGCTGACAAGACGATCTGACAACTGGCGAGCTACTTCCAGCACAAGGTCCTTCTCCATTATCACCACTTTCTCACCATTTTCCTCAAAACGGCCGAGGGCCCCGGAATCCTTCCCCCCATGGCCGGCATCAATAATAATAGTGGAAATGTAGT
>DATFKV010000052.1:0-5962 GCA_035268465.1 Cryomorphaceae bacterium
GTAGGATGCGAGTCTGATTCTCCTGCAGAAAATGCGCAAGAGGAAGCTGAAGAAATGACCGATGAACTCATGGATGACATGGAAGATGCCGGAGAAGATGTAGAAGATGCAGCAGAAGATGCGGGAGAATCTATGGAAGAAGCTACCGACACCCTTATGCAGGAAGAAGAAGAAATGTAGTCTGATTCTTTTTTAATGAGAATAGAAAACGCCATAATCTTTTGAGATTATGGCGTTTTTCCTTTCGAGCAATTTTGAGCTTATTCTACAATCATTCCCGCTCCTACAGTTTCATTGGTAGCCTCATCTATCAAGATGATACTCCCTGTGATGCGGTTTCGAGAGTAACGGTCGTAAAATAAGGGCTGAGTAGTCCTTATTTTGATCCGAGCGATATCATTCATTTGAATGTTCTTCTCTTCCTCCATCCGATGTAAGGAATTAATATCAACCTTGTATTTGATCTCTTTTATAATGCATCTCGCATCTTTGGTCGTATGTTTTACAGCATATTTTCCATTTGCCATAAGGGGTTTTTCACCCATCCAGCAAATCATCATATCAATATCCTGACCGACCTCGGGTTGATTGTTTTGCCTTACGATCATATCACCGCGACCGATGTCAATATCATCTTCCAATCTTAGGGTCACGCTCATTGGTGCAAAGGCTTCATCCAATTCCCCATTAAACGTGTCTATCGCTGAGATTTTTGATGAAAATCCCGATGGCAGAACCACAACTTCATCTCCTTTTTTGAAAACACCTCCGGCAACACGACCCGCATATCCTCGGTAGTCGTGATATTCCGTTGACTGAGGTCTTACCACATACTGCACTGGAAAACGGCAGTCAACGTGGTTTTCATCGCTGGAAATATGAACGTTTTCCAAAGTATACATCAAGGTACTGCCTTCGTACCAATCCATGTTTTTGGATTTGTGCACAACGTTATCGCCCTTTAAAGCACTTATCGGAATAAAGCGAATGTCATTAACGGTAAGTTTTGAACTAAAGGCTTCGAGTTGCTCTTTGATTTCTTCAAACCGTTCCTCTTTGTAGTCCACCAAATCCATCTTGTTCACACAGTAAACAATATGCGGGATTTTTAGCAATGATGCTATAAACGAGTGACGTGCGGTCTGCTCTACCAGTCCGTGACGAGCGTCAACGAGGATGATGGCGAGATTTGCAGTCGAGGCACCTGTAACCATGTTTCTGGTATACTGGGTGTGACCCGGTGTATCGGCAATGATGAATTTTCTTTTAGGCGTGGCGAAGTACCGGTAGGCTACATCAATGGTTATCCCCTGTTCTCTTTCAGAACGAAGACCATCGGTAAGTAAAGCTAAGTTTACTTCAGATTCGACTCCACTTTTTTTGGAAGCCAACTCGATTGCCTCCATTTGATCGGTAAAAATACTCTTTGAATCGTAGAGCATTCTTCCGATTAAAGTTGATTTACCGTCGTCTACACTTCCCGCAGTGGTGAAGCGCAGCAGATCCATATCTAAATATGCGTGTTCTTTAGTCATTGTACTTGCTGAGGTAGGTTAAAAGTATCCTTGTTTCTTGCGGTCTTCCATTGCCGCTTCGCTTCGTTTGTCATCGGAGCGAGCTCCGCGTTCGGTCACGCGGGTGGCTGAAACTTCTTCAATTATTTTTTCGAGGCTGTCTGCATCTGATTCTACTGCTCCCGTGCAGGTCATGTCTCCGATGGTACGGAAACGAACCATGCGCATTTCAGGCACTTCACTCTCTTTTCTTTCGATAAAATCAGTATCGGCCAGTAGGACACCGTCGCGTTCGAAAACCATCCGTTTATGGCTTAGATAGAGGTGAGGGATATCGATATTTTCAAGCAGAATATACTGCCATACGTCCATCTCCGTCCAATTCGAAATTGGGAATACCCTGAAGTGCTCGCCCATGTTTTTCCTGCCGTTGAAGATGTTCCACAATTCGGGTCGTTGGTTTTTGGGATCCCACTGACCAAATTCATCACGGTGACTGAAAAAGCGTTCTTTCGCGCGAGCTTTCTCCTCATCTCTTCGTCCACCACCCATGGCAGCATCGTACTTTCCTTTTTCTAATGATTCAAGAAGCGTAACTGTTTGCAAAGAATTTCGGCTGGCATTAAAACCTTTTTCTTCAACTACTTTTCCTTCGTCGATGGATTGTTGAACCGAACCTACAATAAGCTCAGCGCCCGTTTTTTCCATCAGTTGGTCTCTAAACTCGATGGTCTCAGGAAAATTATGACCTGTATCTACATGGAGTAATGGGAATGGAACTTTTCCGGGAAAGAAAGCCTTCCGAGCCAAGTGAAACATCACAATAGAATCTTTTCCGCCGGAAAATAACATGACGGGATTCTCAAATTGAGCAGCCACTTCCCGCAGGACGAAGATTGACTCTGATTCGAGCTCTTTTAAATGTGTTAGACTGTAAGATTGCATCAGTCGAATTTGATTTTGGTTGATATGAAACTTAATAATTCTTCAGCGGATTCCTCTGCCGTTTTATTCTCGGTAAACAAATTTAATGCGGGATCCGGTGAGGCCTCAAAGGGCGAGTCTATCCCGGTGAAATTTTTAATTTCTCCTTTGCGTGCCTTTTTATACAATCCTTTGACATCTCTTTGTTCGCATATGTGCAGAGGAGTATTTACAAATACTTCATTGAAATTTTCAGCCCCGATTATTTCTTGAGCCATCTTCCTAATCGCTATGGTAGGGCTTACAAAACAGTTGATGGTGATAATTCCACACTCATTGAATAACTTATTCACCTCAGCAATCCGTCGAATGTTTTCCGTGCGATCGGCTTCAGTAAAGCTCAAGTTCTTGTTCAAACCATGACGCACATTATCCCCATCGAGAAGTTGTATGAGATGACCTTCATCGTGAAGTTTTCTTTCCACGATTTTGGCAATTGTTGTTTTTCCCGATCCGGATAAACCCGTCATCCAAATGGTGATCGCTCTTTGATTGAGCAATTCTTCTTTTTCACGACGCTGTACCACTTCGTCGTAAAATGTGAAAATGTTGTTTTCTCTTTCCTTCATAATGATCGGTTCGCAAAAGTAAGAATAGTTGTCTGCAAACGAAGTGAATAAAGATTCTATGGATTTAAGGGTTTAATAATATTCAGCTTTTAATAACGATTGACCGAAAATAAGGTTACCAATGCTACTGTTTAACTTCTTCATAGGTAGATTTTTGAGAAGGACGGGAAAAAATTTCGATGCATTTTCTATCTTTTGGTGAAGTCAATTCTGCTTTCTTTGCAGTGACGTTTTAATGTAGTAACGTCCACCCCATAAAGACTTATGGATCTTCAGACCATTCGCAAAACTATTTCGGGTAAAGGTGACAAAAACCTGGGAGAATTAGTCAAAGGCGGTATGTTCGCTTTCGGTTATCGACTCATAACGATGGTGGTGAGTTATGCCTTGGTCATCGTTATTTCCAGGAAACTGGGAAAAGAAGGTATCGGGATATGGAACTTATGTATCGCCACTCTTAATATCTGGGTGATGATCGGCTGCTTTGGGTTCAACACCTCCATAGTGCGATTCGTTTCTCAGTACCGAGCCAAAAACTGGCATGCAACCGTGCGAACGCTCTACCGAGTCATTTTTCGATATTCTACACTAGGGGGCGTAGTATTGGGATCGATCCTTTTTTTCTCTTCAGAATTTTTGGCGACCTACTATTTCAAAGACCCGGCGATGAACATGCCGATGAAAATCACCGGGGTCATCGTGCCCTTGGTCGTTCTTTCCACCATCAATGTTGAGTTCATCAGAGGAATGAAGAGAATTCAGATCAGTGAGTTTTTTAGAACTTTGGTCTTACAACTTACGGCGCTCATCGGTACCGTTATACTTTCCTATTATTCACTTACCGCTGAAGATCCGTTGCTGGCGTACGCGTTGGGTGCATTTTTGGCCTTGGTGGGTACCACGATCTTTATCCATAAATACCTGCGTAAATCTATAAGATCGGGTCAAGAACCAACTGAGGCCGAGCCCTTGTTTTCGTTTAAAAGTCATTTGATGATTTCGTTGCCGATGATCATGACTTCCTTTATTCAGCTCTTAAACGGAAGAGTAGACATCTTGATGTTGGGCTACTTTTCTGATACCGGTGTGGCCGGAGTTTTTGGAATGGCTTTCAAACTCTCCATCATCACCAACTTTGTAATCGGGGCAATGAAGGCCATAGCCATGCCCAAAATCAGTGAGCTGTTTTGGTCCGACAAAAAGGGCGAACTGAAAAAGGTCGTTCACTTTTCAACCCTATTTATTTTTGCTTTTGCCTTTCCGGTGTCTCTCGTTCTCATGATTTTTCCCGAGTTTATCCTGTCGCTTATTTCGGAAGAATTCACGGAGGGAGCTACTGTATTGAGAATCTTTGCCGCGATGCAATTGATCAATGCAGGTTCCGGTATGGTGGCTGTCTTTCTCAATATGTCGGGTAATCAATTATTCTTTACCAAGATTGTTTCGGTTACCACCACATTGAATATTGTTCTCAACCTTCTTCTCATACCGCATTATGGAATGGAGGGAGCTGCATTCGCGACCTTGATAAGCACGGTAACTTGGAATATCGTCGGGGTAAGGTTCATTTACAAGAAGTACAAAATCTCGACTTTCTTCAACCCAATCGCCTTAATTCGGATTTTAAGAAGAAGCTAGTTCTTCAACCAGTGCGTTAAGTCTCGGTCTATGGTTTCTTGAAGTTTTTCGATGTCCTGCCTAAAATATTCCGTCAGTTTTTGACGCGTTTCGGGGTTCATGGGTTCCTTCACCAAAAGCCTACTCATAAGTTTATCTCGCCGGTTTTTCATTTTGCTCTGTAAAGCCGAGGGCAATGCTTTCCCGATTTGTTTGGCCAAAGGGTTTTTTCGCAATAGATTGACCAATCCTTTGTTTTTTGGAATGCCGCTGGGGTTGGCCTTCATTGAATTGTCGAACTTCATGAGGGACACACCCAGAAACTCAAGCATGGCGTCTGTGGTCTCACTTCCCTTTTTGAGATCTTCCAGCAGCCAAACTTTGGTTTGAGGAATGACCTCTTTGAAAGCAGATACTTGAGCGGCATATTCTCCATAAGCCAGATAGTCGAAACCCCATCTCTTCCTCTTCCACTCGGCAATGCCTTCCTTTGAGATGGCATCTTCAAAGCTGCGGTTTTCAAATCCATTCCGAATCAGGTACGTGTAATGAGAATAGGCGCGGTCTACGGGGTTTCTAAGTATAATAACAGACTTCAAATCCTTGAGTCCCTCTCCGTAAAAGCTCTTCAAGAGACCTAAACTTTTCTCGTAAGTGTACAAGTAGGAGGTGGAAGCCTCTCCACAAAGTTGATTTTTAGACGCAGTTTCAAAGAGTTCCAAGTATTTTTCCGTCTCCCAAATAGGGATGGAATTGAACTGCTGATCGGAGTAATTCGGTTTTTCTCCACCAAAACTGAAGTAAAAAGGCTCTTTCCGCGAAGGAGGAAAAAACAAATCAGGATGCTGAGAGAGCAATTGATAGAGGGTAGTGGTGCCACTTTTGGCGGCGCCGGGAATAATAAAATCAGGCAAACGATAAGTTCGTCCTTTGTGATGGTAGTTGAACATTAGAGCAAAAATGACAAATATGTAACCAGTTGAAAGAAAGTCTCGTTCTAATTTTCAACATTTGCAGAGCAACTATCCCTTATGCTGATAAATATAAACGGCCACCAACTCAATCTTCCCGACATTCTGATTTTAGGCGCAGCAAAAAGTGGCACCACATCGTTGGCTTTTTTCCTAAAGCAACACCCCGATGTCTTTATGCCTCGAAAGGAGCCCGGCTTTTTTGCCTATCATGATCGAGAGAAAAACGAAATTCCTTCGGGCATCAGAGATCGTCAAATCGTTGACCTTAAAGAATACACCGATATGTATGCACGTGTAGGGAAAA
>DATFKV010000053.1:0-3415 GCA_035268465.1 Cryomorphaceae bacterium
AGTCCAATATCTTCATTGACAATTTGCCCGATACAATGCCTTCCAGATACCCTGCCGTATCTCAAGTCACAATTGATGTCTTGAGCTACAGAACCTACGACATAAACGTGATTAAGAAAGGGTATCTCCTTCATTCAGAGCAATTCATTCCCAAAAACGATTCGCTTTATGAGATTGGTGTGGAGTTGAAGCGCATAGAAAAAGGAGACCGCATTAATTTGGGAAACATAAAATTTGAAAGTGATCAAGCCGAGATTCTGGAGAAAAGCAAATCCGCTTTGGAAAAACTCGCTGAATTCTTACTGGAAAATGACAATATCAGTATCGAGATTCAAGGCCATGTGAATGGGGAATCCAAACGCAATAAGCGCAAGTACGTCAAGCTGAGCGAAAGAAGAGCCAAGGCCATTTATGAAAAGCTGAGCGAAGCGGGTGTCCCGGAGTCGAGGATGACCTATAAAGGGTTTGGTAACTCCAAAATGATTTATCCCACTCCCGTAAATAACCGACAAGCGGAAGCTAACCGAAGGGTAGAAGCAGAAGTGGTGAAACTTTAAACTTCATTCGGGCTGAAAAGCCTTTTACCGAACTCTTTTACCGTTTATACTTTATTGGCAGACTGTCTTCCTTGTCCTGATTACATTTATCCCCATTAATTTCCCGTTATGAGAGTCTTCACTAGTGTCATTCTTTTTCTCTTCGTTTCAACCACATCATTTTCTCAGGAAAACTGGGATTTACAGAGATGCATCGATTATGCTTATCAAAATAACGTTACCGTTCAGCAAAGTGCGCTCAATGTGCAGCGATCTGAAATTGGCTTGAAGCAAAGTAAGCTTGGGCTGCTGCCGAATTTGAACGGAGGTGCGACACATGGGTATAACTTCGGGCAGCGAATTGACCCTTTTACCAATACTTTTGCCACCGAACGGGTTCGAACAAATAACCTTTTCCTTAGCTCCAGTCTGGATGTGTTCAATGGCTTCTCAAAGATGAACGATATGCGGAGGAGTCAGCAAGATCTGGAAGCATCAAAATACGATCTGGAGTCGATCAAGAACGATATTTCGCTGCAAGTCTGTCTGGCCTACCTGCGGATTCTTCAAAACAAGGAGAGCTTGGCCGTAAGCCAAAATCAGATTGAACTTACACAACAGCAGGTCAACCGAATGGAAAAGCTGGTCCAAGCCGGGCAAATGCCCCGAGGAACGCTGTACGACTTGGAATCCCAGCTGGCTCAAGAGCAACTCAACTTGGTGACCAATCAAAACGCAGTCACCCTTTCCCTGCTTTCACTGACGCAATTGCTCCAATTGGAACCCAATGAAGCCCAAAGCTTTGATATCGTTAAACCCGACCTTGCCGATGAAGGAGCGGAACTGTTGACCAATAATGCCCAAGATATTTACATCAAGGCCAAAACATTGATGCCCCAAGTACAGGCGGCAGAAGCGCGACAAAGCTCCGCTGAATATGCGCTTAGCTCTACTCAAGGTCAGCTTTACCCTTCCTTGCAGTTGAGCGGCTCTCTTGGTTCGGGTTATTCCGGAATAAACCGAGTGGTAACCGATGAAGGCGATTTGGCAGTATTTCCGGTGGGAACCGTAATTGTTGGAGGCGATATACTGACGGTAAATTCTTTTCCCCAGCCAAACCCTGCTTCACAGTCTTTTGAAACCAAACCCTTTAGTGATCAACTTGAGGACAACTTTAACCAAAATGTGCAGCTCACCTTGAGTTTGCCCATTTTTAATGGATGGTCGGCCAAAGCAAATGTGGAAAGGGCCAAGGTGAACCGAATGGATGCCGATCTCTCTTACCGACAAATCACCAACCAATTGCGCTTTGATATTGAGCAAGCTTATGCCGATGCCAAGGCAGCGATGAACACCTATCTGGCTTCTGAGCAAGCGGTAAGGGCTCTCGAAGAATCATTCAAATACGCACAAGTGCGCTACGAACAAGAAGTGATCAATGCGGTAGATTTCAATACGACCAAAACACAATACACCAATGCTCAGGTTGATATGCTCAGATCGAAATACGACTTTGTATTTCGCACCAAGATTCTGGACTTTTACCTAGGAAATCCGATCACCCTGTAAAGCTCAATTGTCATGACTAAAAAAACGAAACGGTTAATCTGGATAGCGGCGATTGTCATTGTAGCGCTGGTCGTAGTGGCCATTTTTCAGAAACGCTCCGAGGGCGATACCAAGGTTACCACTGCGATGTCTTCCAAAAGAACCATCGTAGAGACCGTAGTTGCCAATGGGAAAATCCAGCCCGAAACCGAGGTGATCATTTCATCTGAAGTCTCCGGAAAAATTCTGGAACTTCCGTTTAAGGAAGGTGCCAAAGTGGAGAAAGGAGAGCTCTTGGTGAAGATTAACCCCGACTTAGCGCAAGCCGCCTTGGATCGAGCTGAGGCAGCTTACAATAATGCTCAGGCGAATAAGGCAAATGCAGCAGCTCGATTGGTGCAAGCCAGAGCTCAATTGAGAAATTCCGAACTTTCTTTTCGCCGAAATGAAACGCTCTTTGAGCAAGGGGCCATCAGCCAATCTGAATTTGACAATGCCCAAGCTGCCTTCGAAACTGCCGAAGCTGAAGTTACGGCCGCAGAAGAAACGTTGAAAGCGGCCAAGTTCAGCGTGCAATCGGCGCAGGCCTCGGTGAAGGAAGCCAGAGACTCATACTCTCGAACGACGATCGTAGCGCCGATGGACGGCACCATCTCCCGACTGGAAGCGGAAGAGGGAGAGCAGGTAGTAGGAGCAATGCAGATGACGGGAACAGAGATTATGCGTGTGGCCAACCTTGACGTCATGGAGGTATTGGTGGACGTAAACGAAAGTGACATTGTAAGAGTGTCATTCAATGATACGGCAATGGTAGAAGTCGATGCTTATGTGAATCGCAAGTTTAAGGGAGTCGTTACCGAAATTGCCAATTCCGCAAAATCAACGGGCATGACGGCCGATCAGGTGACGAATTTTGAAGTGAAGATTCGAATTTTACAAGATTCGTATTCCGATTTGGTCAATGATGAGAATCCCGGTTTATCTCCTTTTCGTCCGGGGATGAACGCAACGGTGGACATTATCACCGCAAGAAAGGTTGATGTGACGGTCGTTCCAATTGAAAGTGTAACCACCCGAACGGATACGGCAAAGGCCGAAAAGGTCTCGGCAGTTGACCGATTGGTGGGCCAAAAGGCTGAAGATGATGCTGAGCCATTTACGGTGGTGTTTTTACTGACTGACGCTGACAAAGCTCAAATCCAAGTGGTAGAAACCGGTATTCAAGATGATAAATTCATTGAAATAACCAAGGGAATAGAAGTGGACACGGAAGTGATTAGCGGGCCTTACGACTTGGTATCGCAAAAGTTGATGCCCGGCGATAAGGTCGA
>DATFKV010000054.1:0-12865 GCA_035268465.1 Cryomorphaceae bacterium
AGAAAAGCTTGGTGACTTGAGAAGTGGATTCATAAGATAATTGGAGAAGCTCTCACGTTGTGTCAAATTAAATAAAAGGAGGTGTACAAATGTCTGATAGTTCGAAACCGGAAGCAGGAATTTGTTTCACAGAGACCTCCAATTTTTGGGGGTAGCTTCTGAGAAAGAAGCTCCTACGGGATCTGAGTAAAAATTACTGCGGATCCGGTACGAAAATATAAAAGAGGCTGTCTTGTAAAGGGCGGCCTCTTTCGTTATTTAAGCCCCCTGCAGAAGTAAGGCAGCTTTTCCTGAGCCTTTTCATAGCCCATCTCTGCACTTTTTTCCAAATCATCACAGCCCTCTTGATCCTCATAGGTCAATAACTTAGTAATGCCGCGATTGTGATAGGCTTCCGCATATTCTGAGTCGAGTTGAATTGCTTGATCGTAATCAGCCAAAGCAGAAATGTACTTGCCGTAAAAAGCTTTTACATTTCCTCGCATATTGTAAACTTCGGGATCTCTTGGGCTGGATTCTACCGCTCGGTCAAAGTCTGGTAAACTCTCAGCGTAGCTTCCCAGCATGCTTTTTGAGAAGCCCCGATTAAAGAGGGCATCAGTAAAATCGCCTTTAATTGCAATGGCTTTTGAGTAATCATCTATCGCATCTTCAGTACGACCCATTCTCTTGCTGGTGATGGCACGGTTGAAGTAAGCATTGGGAAAATCCTGATTAAGTGATAGCGCAATATTCAAGTCGCTGGCCGCTTCTTCCAACAGTCCGAGTTGCTTCTTGGCCACACTCCGATTGTAATACCCGATGGCAAAGGTGGGCTCTAAGTCAATTGCCTTAGAAAATGCAGCAATTGCCCGTTCAGTCTCGTCATATTTGAGGTGAACCAGTCCTTGAATATCATAAACCAACGCCGACCTGGGAGCTAATTTCTTGGCCGTCGCAATATCCTCTTCTGCCGAAAGTCGATCGCCCGCCCGCAAATTGGTAATGGCTCTTTTCAGATAGGCCAGCGTATCCTCCGGATTCAATTCAATGATGAACGTGAAGTCTTCGAGAGCTCTTTCATAGTCACCACCTTCCAATTCCGCGAGGGCTCGTGAGTCAATCAGGTAATCATCGTACGGACTTAATTCCAGCGCCTTATCCAAATCTCCGATGGCTTCTTTATAATCACTTTGTAGAAGCCTCAGTCTCGCTCGCTTGTCGTAATATACATCGCTGTAAGGATTTATATCAATGGCTTTGTTGTAGTCTTCCAAAGATTCTTGATAGCGACCCATCTGCTGCAGCATCAGCGCCCGTTTCATATACGCTTCCGCGTAATTCGGATCCACGGTTATGGCATTTGTATACTCCTGATAAGCATTGTTGAAGTTACCCCCGCGTTTTGCCAGTTCGGCTTTTTGCATGTATTGAAACGCCTCTTTTCTATTCTGGGTGTAGATGGTTTGCGCGGAAATACCTGTCGTAAATCCAATAGCCACGAGGATTACTGCAAAGAATCTGATGATTTTTAACTTCGACTTTATCATGGCCTGAAATTACATATTTTTGTCGGCCTAAGTGAAGCGCAAATTACCATACGTTGTTGGAGTAGCCGGAGGAAGCGCTTCCGGAAAGACATCTATTCTTAACGACCTGATGAGTCGTTTTGAGTCCAATCAAGTAGCTTTGATCTCTCAAGACAATTACTATTACGAGCGAGAGAGACAGTTTCAAGACGTCAACGGTGAAATAAACTTCGACCTGCCTACTGCTATAGACAGAGAGTCTTTGAACCAAGATGTGGATGATCTGATGGCGGGAAAGGTCATTGTGAAAAAGGAATACTCCTTTAATAACCCTGCCGCAGAGACCAAAATGGTTTCCATTGAGCCTGCACCGATTCTCATTATTGAAGGCTTGTTCGTTTTTCATTACGTTGAGCTGGCCGCCAAGATGGACTTGAAAGTTTATGTCGATGCATTGGAAGACGTGAAACTCAAAAGGCGAATAATCAGAGATTTAACCGAGCGTGGTTATCCCGAAAGTGACGTGCGATACCGTTGGAAAAACCACGTAATGCCATCGTACCACAATTACTTGAAGCCGCACAAACGCAATTGCGATGTGATCATCAACAACAATTCTTCCTATCAAAATGGGCTGATGGTTTTGGTAAACCACCTCAAAGCTTCGATAGGCTAGAGTCCCAGCAAGATCTCTGCAGGAGATTTACCTCCGAAGATCATGAGTTCGGGATTTTCCAGCATTTCTTTGACTTTCACCAAAAAGCTTACCGACTCTTTTCCGTCGATGATTCGGTGATCGTAAGAAAGAGCCAAGTACATCATCGGTAGAATTTGAACTTCACCGTTTACCGCCATCGGTCGTTCCACGATATTGTGCATACCAAGGATGGCCGACTGAGGAGGATTAATGATCGGCGTGCTCATCATAGACCCGAAAACGCCCCCATTGGTAATGGTGAACGTACCCCCTTGCATTTCGTCGATGGTGATTTTACCATCGCGTGCTTTCACCGCCAGTCGCTTGATCTCAGCTTCAATTTCTGCTAAGCTCATCTGCTCAGCATTGCGTACTACGGGTACCATCAGGCCCTTTGGAGAGCTCACGGCGATTCCGATATCAGCGTAATTGTGGGTGATCATTTCCTGGCCGTCTATCTGTGCATTTACAGTCGGGAACATATTCAATGCTTCGGTAACTGCTTTGGTAAAGAAGGACATAAAGCCCAATCCCACGCCGTGGTTTTCTTTGAATACTTCTTTGTACTTGGAGCGCATGTCCATGATGGGCTTCATGTTCACCTCGTTGAAAGTGGTCAACATGGCCGTCTCATTTTTGACACCTACCAGTCGCTCTGCCACTTTGCGTCGCAGTGACGACATTTTTTTACGTTCCGTATCTCTTGTTCCGCCCCATCCGGCAGCCGACTCCGTAGAGAATCCCGCCGCCATGGCGTTGATGACATCTTGTTTGGTAATCCGTCCGTTTTTACCCGACCCCTGAATTTGATTCGCGGAGATACCTTCTTCGCTCATCTTCTTCTTAGCAGCAGGAGAGGCATGGCCTTCGGCGTAATTTCTTCCTCCGTATCCTTTATCATCAGAAGCTGCTACTTTCTCCTTTTTGCTTTCGTCCTTCTCAGAACTTTCGTCCTGCTTTTGATCGTTCTTCCCAGATTCCGCTTTGCTTTCTTCTTTCTGCTTCTTCACGGCTCCGCTCGATGCAGGCGGCTCTTCTTTTTTCTCGGGAGCTTCTGCTTCCGTATCGATTAAACAAACTACCTCACCAACACCTACCGTATCACCTTCTTCGGCTTTAAGGGTAATCACTCCCGCTACTTCTGCAGGGAGTTCCAAGGTAGCCTTATCTGAATCTACTTCGGCTATGACCTGATCTTTTTCTACATAATCGCCATCAGCGACCAGCCATTCGGCTATTTCTACTTCGGATATGGATTCGCCCGGACTGGGCACTTTCATCTCAAACATGGGGGGTGTGATTAATTAACGGTTTCTTTGGCGTGTGAAAACAAGGAATCGAGAATAGCTTGCTGTCGGGCAGCAGCTGTTACAGGTGATCCACTCGCAGGACTCGCACTCGCAAGACGAGAAATGCATTGCAATTTTACGGTTTCGTAGTTTATAGCTATGAAAGACCAAGCTCCCATATTTTTAGGTTCTTCTTGAACCCAAAGGTGCTTTTTCGCATTGGAGTATTTCTCTACTATTTTGTCCATTTGCTTTTGGGGCAAAGGATAAATTTGTTCCAGTCGGACTACTGCGATATTTTCACCGCTACCTTTTTTCTCTTTTTCTTCGAGTATTTCGTAATAAATCTTACCCGAGCAAAAAACGAGAGTATCTACTTCTTTGGCCTCCACCTGTGAATCATCAATTACCTCTTGAAATCTGCCTTCTGCCAGCTCTTCCATTTTGGATTTGGCTTTCGGGTAGCGAAGCAATTTTTTCGGGGTGAAAACGATAAGCGGCTTTCGGAAATGGCGGTGCATCTGCCTTCTCAATAAATGGAAGAAGTTTGCGGGAGTAGTGGCGTTGCAAACTTGCATATTGTTCTCAGCGCAAAGTGACAAAAAGCGCTCCATGCGTCCGCTGGAGTGCTCCGATCCCATTCCTTCGTAGCCGTGTGGTAAAAACATGACCAATCCGTTCATGGTACGCCATTTATCCTCGGCAGAGCTTAAGAATTGGTCAATCAGAATCTGTGCACCATTGAAAAAGTCTCCGAATTGAGCTTCCCAAACGGTAAGCGACAGAGGGCTTGCAAAGGCATACCCGTAATCGAAACCAAGCACGGCATATTCACTGAGTAGGGAATTGTAAATGTCAAAGTTTCCCTGATCTTTCCCGAGGTTTCTCAACGGAACGTACTCCTCTTCGCTGTCCTCCGTTTTCAGCACGGCGTGGCGGTGCGAGAATGTTCCTCTTTCCACATCCTGCCCCGAAATTCTTACGTTATACCCTTCTTCCAGCAAAGTAGCATAGGCCAATAATTCACCCATAGCCCAGTCGAGAGAATCTTCTTCGACCATCTTGAGGCGCTCATTCATCAACTTCTTCAGCTTCCTGAAAAAGTTCTTGTCTTCCGGAAGCGTGTTAAAATTCTTTGCAAGCCGGATCAGATCTTCTTTTTTATAACCTGTTTCAGGAGATTGATCGAAATCTTCTGCGACCGCCGGACTTAGGCTTTCCCAGGTACTCTTAAGAAATTGCATCACGCCGAGCGTTTCCATTTCTTTCGATTCATTGAGATTTTTCTCCAATGTATTTCCGAAACGCTCAATTATTTTATCGGCCTCATCTTGTTTGATGATTCCCTCTTTAATGATCTGTTTCAGATATATTTCTCTGGGGTTGGGATGATTGGCAATGATATCGTAGAGTTGCGGCTGGGTGAATTTTGGTTCATCACCTTCATTGTGGCCGTATTTGCGGTAGCACAGTAAATCGATGAATACATCCATGCCAAATTTCTGACGGTACTCAAAGGCTATTAGAATGGTTTGCACCATTGCTTCAATATCGTCACCATTGACGTGGAAGACAGGGCAAAGTGTAGCTTTACCTACGTCCGTGCAATAGGTAGACGAACGTGCATCCAAGTAATTCGTTGTAAAGCCTACTTGGTTGTTTACCACAATGTGAATGGTTCCTCCCGTGCGATAACCCTCGAGCTGTGCCATTTGAATCACTTCGTAAACCACTCCTTGTGCCGCAATAGCAGCATCTCCGTGAATTAAAATCGGAAGAATGGCTTTCTCATCTTCGAGGTAATTGTCAATTTTTGCTCGAGCAATTCCTTCCACAACGGGATCAACTGCTTCCAGATGTGAAGGATTGGGCGAGAGCGTCAAGTGGATGGGTTCTCCGCTTTCGGTAATTACTTCATTGCTGTAGCCCAAATGGTATTTTACGTCGCCATCAAATTCTTTGGCAGCGTCGTATTCTTCGTACTTTTTTCCAACAAATTCACTGAAAATTTCTTTGAACTGCTTTTTGAATATGTTTCCCAGCACGTTGAGTCGGCCGCGGTGAGCCATTCCTATGATCATCTCCTTCACGCCTAAGCGAGAGCCTCGCTGAATCAACGCGTGTAGGGCGGGAATCAATGCTTCGCCACCCTCTAATGAAAAACGTTTTTGGCCAACAAATTTCTTCTGGAGAAATTGCTCAAAAGAAGTCGCACGGTTCAACATATTAAAAATGATACGCTTCTCCTCATCCGTAAACTTGGGTCGATTGTGGAGTTCGATGTTCTCCCTGATCCACCTTCTGCGCTCCGGTTTTCGAATGTAGTTGTACTCGATCCCGATACTTTCGCAATAAGTTTTCTCGAGATGGGCGACAATGTCTTTTAGGGGTGCAGCACCAATTCCGATTTCTTCACCCGCTTGAAACACCGTATCCAGGTCATCCTCAGAAAGTTCAAAGTTTTCAAGAGCCAAAGTCGGAGTGTATTTCCTCCTGTCTCTTACCGGATTGGTTTTAGTGAAAAGATGCCCGCGTGAGCGATAGCCCTCAACTAAGTTGAGAACCTTAAACTCTTTGTGAACGTTTTCGGGAATTTGACTACCAGTGTCATAGTCTTTTCTGGCGAATTCAAAGCCTTCAAAAAAGTGGGCCCAATCCTTCTCAACGGAAGAAGGGTCTTGTCGATACTTTTCATATTGCTCGTCTATCCAATTAATTGAAGTATTGCCGAGGAATGAAAATTTGTCCATATGGATTTTCAGAATATGATTGCAAAAATACAATTTTATGAACGGCTGCGGCAGGGAATGGTTTCCCTCTTCAGCAATTTTCCTCAAGAATCAAATTAACTGTACTTTTTTCGATAGACAACTTTAGCAAAACAGCGCTTTACGATCGCATCTGCGAGCAATGCAGAGTGGGAGTGTTCGGCTTTTGCCAAAATTTCTTCACGAACAAATTGTTCTGAAATGTCCAATTGGTAAAGTAAGCCTTGAAGTTTACCGCTACCAAGCAAGCTCAAATCGGCAAGAGTATCAGATAGTAAACTTACCAATTCCGGATAGGTCTGATTTTTATCGGGCAAAGTAATTTCAATGCCCTGAAGGTGAAAGTCTTTTTCAATTTGCCTCAGCGTCTTTTCCCGCAGTGCGTCAAACTCTGCGGGACTAAAAAATGAGCCTTTTTCTGACGGAGTATTCATCAGCCCACCAGCCAAGCGTCACGGATCCGCTTTTGTTCTTCGGTAATGTCTTCTTCCACTTCCAAATAGTTGTACAAGGTTCGCTCAACTGTTTTCACTTTTGCTTTCAACTTTTTTTCCTGATAAGAACCGTCATCTTTTTTTCGGGCCACCAAGACGGTCACCTTGTCTTTTGGGGAAACGGACTGCTTAAATGCATCGAGTTGATCTCTGAAATTTTCACTATTCACGTCAACGCCGTTCCAACTGATGATTTCATCGCCTTTTTCGAATCCAAGATCTTGGCCGAATTCATCCAGTTTATCGGTGCTTACGACTACCATTCTTTCGGTTCGCGGATTGTAGCCCACTGCCGCTCCGCCTCCCGAAACGACGTTTTTGGTGATCTCTTCTTGGTAATCAATACCGGCATATCCGAGCAATTCGGTAAAAGGAAGAGGCTCGATTCCTCCCACATGTTTCTCCAGAAATGGAGTGATCTGAAGGTATCCCGAAATCCGTCCGATTTCTAAAAAGAGTCTGTCATCTTCAAAAGGTTTGTCAACGCCATATTCAGCCGAAAGGTCGCGCATTAAGTCTTGTATGCCATACTCACCGTTACTCAAATGAAGTAGCTTCAGATCAATGGCCATCCCGATTAGCGCACCTTTTTGGTACACATTGAGGTATTGATCTTCGTGTTCGTCGAGTGCTTTTTTACTCAATTCGGTAAAAGCGACACCCGAATCAAAAGAGGAAGAGGCAATCATTTTTTGCTTGATTACCTGCATGAACTCCTCTACGCTCATCAATCCGTATTTTACTTGTACGTGCTGAGCCGCGTATTCGGTGCAGCCTTCGTAAAGCCAGAGGTGCTTGCTCATTTGAGGATTCATAAAGTCGTAATCAGCGATTTGCTCGGAGTGAATGTTGAGCGGAGTTACGATATGAAAAAACTCATGCGCCGTAACATCTTTGATGGTTTGAGCCAACGAAGCAATGGGAGCTTCGGGCAATACACAGACGGTTGAAGTGTTGTGTTCCAAGGCTCCATATCCGCCGCTTCCGCCAAAGCCGCTAGTCAGGTAAATAAGGATAGAATATTGATCTGTTGGTAAATCCCCACCTAAATACTCAGATGCCGCGGGAAAGAGATCGTCAACCAAATCCAATACTTCGGCCGCCTTCACTTTTCCATTCGGGGAATAAACCGAAACGACTATGCGCGTGTCATCTACATACATCGCCGCCGTATCCGGAGCGCAATAAAGCATGGGACAATCGTGAAGTTGAAAATAATCTTTGGCTGCAAAAACATCCAGCGAATCATTCGAGCTTACTCGTGGCAACGATGTTTCTCCGTAAAAATCGGAAGGTTTTAAAATCTCCACATTGTAGGTTGCTTTTTTAGCATGATCGAGATATCCTACAAAACCAAAAGTGTTTAAGACCACATTTTCTCCCGCTTCGATATTTGTTCCCGCAGGTTCAAATATTCCAGCCCCCCTTGGCTCATCAAAACTATCTTTCACTTTGTAGCTCAAGTAACTCAACCCTTTTGCATTGGTAATTTGCCATCTGTTCTCATCCAGTTTTTCTACCGGCAAAGCAGCACCCGTAGAATCGATGGCTTCCAAATCTTCCACAAATCGACCAAAATCACTGATGCTGTAAGTTCCCGGAATAATCTTGGGCATGTTGTAAATAACCGTATCGCGGTAGATGGTCGGGACGTAAAGTTTAACGTCTACTTGATCGTTCTCAATGTTTTTCAAATCCAATTTGAGTGTATAACCTTTGGGGTCGTTGGCGAGAGCCACGGAAACACAAAGAGAAAGAAAGGCAAGAATCAAATTTTTCATAGGTATATTTAAGCTGAACAAAGATAAAGCGAAGAGGAGCTGTGTTGGTTCCAATTACATACTTTTAAGACCGCTCATGGAGATTTACAAGAAATTTAACCCCGAACAGAACGAATACGGCGCATTTTACGCCAATTATTTAAAGAATGTGGAAGGTATGACGATATCTGAAGCACTCATGGCAGATATTGATATGTTTGAAAATTTGGCAAATCTCAAGGGTTTGGACATTCACACCTCTTACGAGAATGGAAAATGGACCATCGCGGAATTGATCCTTCACTGCATCGACACCGAAAGGATTTTTGCCGGAAGGATCATAAGGCTTTTGCGAAAAGACAAAACCCCACTTCCCGGTTTTGATCAGGACGACTTTGTTTTAAATTCTTATGCCAAGAAGCACACCGCAAAGGATCTGGTAAGGCAGTGGGATGCGGGGCGCGACTTTACCCTCAGTTTATTTATGAATGCTGAAGACAGTGCGATGGAGTTTATCGGGACGGCTAGCGGATATCCGATATCTGCAAGAGCCCTTGCACTCATTATCCCGGGGCATAACCTCCACCATTACAAGATTCTAAAAGAAAGGTACGGGCTGGATATTTAAATCGATTCAGCTTCTACACTCTTTACTTCGGGCAGTTCCGTGGTGAGTAGCTGCTCGATCCCATCTTTCAAGGTCACGGTTGATGAGGGGCATCCGGAACAAGACCCTCTCAGCTGAACTTTTACCACTCCGTCTTTGAAAGACACAAAGTCAATGGCGCCGCCATCGCTTTCAACAGCAGGCTTAACGTATTCATTGAGCAAATTGCGAATGGCATCGTCGTATTCACTCGGCTCCACCGGCTCTTGGGTTTTTACTTCTTCCGCCACGATTTCCAACTCGGGGACTTTTTCCACCGCCGTTTCGTGCTTGAGAAGAAACTCCCGAACAAATTCGCGCAATTCAAAGGTGATTAAATCCCAACTGAGATTTGGGCCTTTGGTAACGGTTACAAAATTACTTGCGATAAAAACTCCCGTTACAAATGGAAAGTCGAAAAGCTTTTGAGCCAATTCCGATGAGCCTTTCGCTTCAGCCGCAGTCTTGTATTCAACAGGGTCATTTGAATTGAAAATTACCCGATCAGCCACAAACTTCATCGTGTTCGGGTTCGGAGTGAGTTCGGCGTATATACTTGTTGGAAACATGTCCTTGAGATTATTCGTATTTTTGCAAAGTTAATACAGCAGATCGAACCTTTTGTTCAATTCACAAACATATCAGCCATCCCATTTTGCGAGGAGTCTCAGCGTTTTGCTGGCTCTTTCATTTTTGGTGCATACAGGCTACGTCAACGCCACCACCATGGAGTGTTACTCCTCGGGTAGGAGCGAAGTGAACCTGATGCCAAAAGATTTTTGCTGTGCGGTTGAAGCGCTTGATTTTGCCGCAGTTTCACCAAAATGCTGCGCTTTCGAAAAGACGGAAAAGGTATTCGACGGATTTGCCGGAAAGGCTGAGTTCGAAGTGGAGCAAATTGCACTGGCTCCTTTATCCGAAAGACATGTGGCATTTTCGATTCCCCATCTGAGGGAAGCGGACAGCTATTCATTAAAATCGCCGCCTGATCTCCTCAGTGGCATTTCACTCCTAAAATTCATTTCTGTTTTTCGCCTGTGATTTTGGTGATGGTCATTTCTGATTCATCACTTATCAAAATCACACTAAATGAAAAATACAATCATCTTATTTATGATGGGCTTCGCAGGAAGTCTCTCAGCACAAATAACCGGAACTGTCACGGATGCCGAGTCGAATAATCCCCTGCCCGGAGCTGCTGTAGTTTGGGCAGGAACGACCGACGGCACCGTTACGGATGTGTCGGGAAAATTTTCCATCGAGGCCCTTGAAGAGCTTCCGGCCAAATTGGTTTTCAGCTACGTGGGTTTCTCACCGGATACCGTCGAGATAACTTCGTCCAATCAGAAGCTCAGTCTGTCACTTTCCACTTCCGTGGAAATGCAAACCGTGGAAGTGACTGAAGAACGTGAAGCCTTTTCCATGTCAGCTGCTTCCAAGCTCAATGTGGAATCCATTAACCGCGCCGTTCTGCGAAAGGCGGCCTGCTGCAACTTGTCCGAGTCGTTTGAAACCACCGCCTCTGTGGATGTGGTGCTCAACGATGCCGTAACGGGTACCAAAAAAATCCAAATGCTGGGCCTCGAAGGAGTCTACGTTCAAAAGCTCTTCGAAGGAATTCCTTTTAATCGCGGACTGGGAAATGTCTTGGGCTTTGATCAATTTCCAGGCCCGTGGATCAATTCCATCCAGCTGACCAAAGGAGTGGGTACCGTCCTGAACGGCTACGAAAGCATGTCGGGTCAAATCAATTTGAACTTCCTTCCGCCTGACGGCAATGAGCGGGTCTATGCCGATGTCTTTGCCAATCAACAAGGCCGCTATGAAGGGAACCTGGTATGGACAAAACCATTAAGTGAACGTTGGTCAACGGCCTTCTTTGCGGGAGGTCATTTTCAAAATCAAAAAGTGGATCGAAACGACGATGGCTTTTTGGATATGCCTACCCGAGAGGGGATCAAGTTGATGAATCGCTGGAAGTACTTCGGCGATTATTTCCGATCGCAGTTTATGGCTTCATACGCTTACGAAGACCGCACTTCAGGTCAGCGAGATTTTAATTTCAACGATGATTTCGGAAGCGAAAGTGTGTACGGATTCGGGATGGAAGTCAACCAAATAGATCTGATGGCCAAGGCAGGGATTCTTTCGAAAAAACGCGAAGACCGCAGTGTAGGAATTCACACCATCTTTTCGCGTACCGATGTCGATTCCTATTTTGGAAACAATCCTTATTTGGGTGAGCAAACGACCGGGAGACTGAACGTAACCCTACAGCAAAAGTTTTCTGAATACAGCGACCACTCTATATCTACAGGGCTTCATTTTCTCTACGATGAATACAGCGAAGCGTACCGCGATTCGGCTTTCGGAAGGATCGAAAGAGTTCCGGGAGCTTTTGCCGAATACACTTACGAACGGCCTCGTTTTACTCTCGTCGCAGGTGCACGCTATGATGCGCACAACCTTTACGGAGGTCAGTTCTCGCCGCGCTTGCACCTGAAGTACAATTTTCGTCCCCTTACTACTCTGCGCACCACGCTTGGACGCGGATTTCGCTCGGCCAATGCTTTTGGAGATCAGCTGGGCTTGCTCGCCTCATCACGACAGGTGCGCGTGCTAGATACACCGCAGGCCGAAGAAAGTTGGAATACGGGAGTCTCCTTCTTGCACAAGTTTGAGCTATTCGATCGGCAGGCGGTGATCAACACCGATTACTACTACACGTATTTCGAAAATCAACTTGTGGTCGATCGCGACTTCAGCGCAAGGCAATTGCTCTTTTACAATCTGGATGGCGAGTCGACGGCCCATAGTTTGCAAGCCGATTTCCAAATGGAGCCTTTAAAAGGTCTTGGCATGAAATTTTCCTACAAATACCAAGTAGTCGAGACCGATTACCTTGAGGGGAAGTTGCAAAAACCGCTGATACCCGAGCACCGTGCTTTGGTAAATTTGGGTTATACTTCGCCTGACGGCAATTGGTATTTTGACGTTACGGCCAATTATTACGGGGTATCGCGACTGCCCGATACGCAGAAGAATCCCGAGAACTTGCAATTGGACGCAGAAAGCGAGAACTTTTTGCTTTTCAATACGCAAGTGACACGGACATTTGGAAACTTTGAAATCTACGCGGGATCTGAGAACCTCGGAAATTTTATACAGTCTGATGCAATCGTAGATGCCGAAAATCCTTTTGGCGACTTTTTTGACGCCTCCATGATTTACGCTCCGCTAAACGGAAGGACCTTTTATGCGGGCGTTCGTTATAACTTTGAAAAACAAGCTGATTGATGAGAACTAAATTCAGAAAAAATAAATAACGCAGAGTAAGCAGAGTAAAATGACAAGCAAAGTTCAATATGATGAGGCCACAGAGAAACGCTTAAGCGTTTTACAGAGAAGGAGCATTCAAAGTCTTCTCATCGATCGCTCGCGATCCGCTGCGACCTCAAGTTAAAGAGCTTTACACGTCATATTTCTCAGTGTTCTCTGCGCAACCTAATTAATAAACTTCAAAAGCAACAAAATGAAAACAACACAATTAATCATCGCTCTCCTCTTTGCTTTCAATCTGGCTACGGCCCAAACTCCCTCAGAACCGGGAGAGATGAAAGTCTCCTCTACCATCGTTTGCGAAATGTGTAAAAACACCATCGAAGAAGGATTGGCCTATGAGAAAGGCATCAAGCGCGTAGCC
>DATFKV010000055.1:0-2506 GCA_035268465.1 Cryomorphaceae bacterium
AATATTTCCTTCGAAGTACATATAGGCCAGCGGATGGTCTTCCACGTGAATGGCCAATCGCTTGTCGCCGACTTTTTCAGGAGGGCCTTTCGGCACGGCCCAGCTGATCAGCGACGATCCTACCTGCAGGCGAAAATCGAAGTGAAGGTTGGTGGCTTCGTGTTTTTGAACCACAAAGTGATTGGTAGGCAATACCGATTTCTCATTGGCTTTTGGCTCGGGTGTTTTTGCCGAATTGCGTTTGGCGCTATATTCGTCTTGCGAGGCCATTAAGCCATCTCAAGACTTTTCTTCAACTGAGCCACCAAATCATCCATATCGGTTTCTTCGGTTTCTTGTTTTTGAGGTTTGATTTCTTTGTCGTTTCGCTTGGCGTCAATAATTTTTTTCAGTCTTTTCTGATAAGTGTCCTTGTACTTTTCGGGCTTCCACTCTGCACTCATGGACTCGATGAGCTGATTGGCCATTTTCATCTCGTTCTTGGCAGGGCTGGTGGACGGGATTTTAAGATCTTCGGGAGTTCTCAACTCATCGTGGAAGCGCATTTGGGCGAGGTACAGTACTTTTTCGTCGGCCATTAAAAGGGCGAGGTGCTCGCGGGCCCTCAGGACGAATCTGGAAACTCCCGCCTTGCCCGATTTTAAAATTGCCTTTCGAAGAAGATTGTAGGTTTTACCCGCTCCCTTTTGAGGCTCCAGCAAATAGGGCTTTTCAAAGTACCGCGGATTGATTTCGTTTCGATCCACGAAATCTTCAATGTCGATGCTTTCACTCTTACCTGTCTTGGCTTTCTTAAAATCCTCGTCGGTGAGGGTCACGTAGTAATCGTCATCTTCCTTGTGTCCTTTCACAATGTCTTTCCAAGGAACTTCCTCCCCGTCTTTCTTGCAAACGCGAACGTATTTGATCGGACATTGGTCTCCTTTTCTCAACATATTGAGATCAACATCGTGCCTCACGGCACCGCTGTATAGTTTCACGGGTATGTACACCAACCCGAATCTTATTCCTCCTGTCCAAAGTGCTCTTGGCATGACTTTTAGCTTTGCATGATTTTCCCACCATTGGGATGAATGACCTGACCTGTAATGTACGAAGCATCCTCCGAAGCCAGAAAAACGTAGGCAGGTGCCACCTCACAGGGTTGCCCGGGCCGACCCAGCGGCACATCCTTACCGAATTCTGCCACCTCATCTCTGTCGAAAGAAGCGGGAATCAAAGGCGTCCAAATGGGGCCTGGTGCCACTCCGTTCACTCTGATTTTTCGCGGGGCGAGATTCTGAGCCAGCGACCGCGTGAGAGAGGTGATAGCTCCATTGGTAGCTGAATAATCGATAAAGCGCGGACTACCGTAATAGCCGGTGACGCTGGTGGTAGTGAGGATCACATCGTTTTCGCTCAAATGCGGCAAGGCAGGGAGAATGAGGTAGTACATCGAGAAAATATTGGTTCGAAATGTTTTTTCCATCAGGTCCAAGTCCAGCTCTTCCGGAGTTTCAGTGGGGTGCTGTTCACCCGCGTGGTTCACCAAAATATTCAACTTTCCGAATTCTTCAATGACTTTTTCAACCGAACTGCGGCAAAAACCCCGATCGGTAATATCTCCTTTTATAGCCAAGCATTGCCGACCTTCCTTTCTCACCATTTCGGCTGTTTTCTCGGCGTCTTTGTCTTCCGACAAATAAATCAAGGCAACGTCTGCTCCTTCGCGGGCATAATGAACGGCGATAGCTCGGCCAATGCCCGAATCGCCTCCGCTGATCAAGGCAACCTTATTTTTTAATTTGTCAGAGCCTTTGTAATTGGCTCGAATGCTTACCGGTTCGGGAGACATTTCGTGTTGGTCTCCGGGTAGCTCCTGGGTTTGCCCCTCAATTTTTTCTGAAGTTTCTTTATAAGTACTCATGCTGTAGGATTAGTCACTATTCAATAGGCATGTCTTGTACCATTTAACACGCTCATTTCACCTCCAGTGCGAAACACTTACAATCAGCATATTATCTAAAACCCGGCAATCGAGCTATATAAACCGTGGGGAAATATTTCCCTAATCTTTCTGTGTATTCTACTCATCCGTAGCCGTTTATTGGCATGAAATCTAAGCGGAATAAGCCTATTCTAAAGTTAGCTGCACTTTTGATATTGATATTTTGTAAATTCGAATCACTAAGAGTCACTATGAAAGTTCTGAAGTACGGTATGGTATTTATCCTTCCGGTGTTATTTGCCTTAGGATTAACGACGGGTTCTTGGCTCACATTCGGCCCTGTGATATTCGCTTTTGTTTTCATTCCGTTGGTTGAATTGTTTTTCCAACCGAATCCCGAAAATATCAGTCAGGCCGAGGTGGAAATGAGAAAAGACGATAAATCATACGACCTACTTTTGTACGCTGTTCTGCCAGTGCTATTTCTTTCCATTGCCGCCTACTTGTTTTTTATTACTACTTACTCTTATTCGTCGTTTGAGCTAGTTGGTCTCACCTTTTCTTTGGGAGTGATGCTTG
>DATFKV010000056.1:0-2957 GCA_035268465.1 Cryomorphaceae bacterium
GGTAAAGAATTTCCATCCGATAGGCCTTTTGAGCGTAACGAGTAGGTCGATATCACTGTCTGCACTTTCGTCGCCGTTGTTGAATGATCCAAATAGGCCAATGCGCTCAACTGCAAATTGACTGCTCAACATCGGGAGCATTGACTTCAATTTGAAGAGGATGTCATTTTTTGAAAGCATATTCGAAAGTAGGAATTTCGACCGATAAGATTGCTGCCTCGGATCACTCAAACACAAAATAAGACTGCATAGCCGAAAAGCGATTTCGCTCCAGGCGGACATTGTTCAAGCCAAAAGCTTCTTGCAAAGCGGCCGTTTCTCCGGGAAAACCCGGGTCATTCAGTTCGTCAAAACCGATGACCGAACCTTTCACCAAATGCGGCTTAATGAGCTTCAAGCATTCCAGTGTCGGAGCGTAAAGGTCAAAATCGAAATAGGCAAAAGCGATAATGGTCTGTGGGTTTCGCTTTAAGTAAGCCCCCAATTCGCGTGGAGCATCGCCTTTGCACACCTCAATCTTGTCGATGTGGTTCAGCGGGCTTTCATTCTGATTGCAATCAAGTACTTCTTTGAGGTAATTGGCGTAGTTTTCGGTTACCCCGAAAGCGCCCTTCTCGATCGATTCATCTTTGCCGTCTTTTTCATGGCCGCCAATGAATCCTTCAAAGGTGTCAAATCCCACGATGCGCCGATTGTAATTGAACGGCTCGTAAATGCCGCGCATATTGCTGAGCGTAGCCAGATTTTGCCCCCAGCGTGTCCCGAACTCCATGATGACACCGTGCGTACCCACGATTTTTTGGTAGATCTCGTTCATAAAAAGAACCTTCGAAAGTTCTTGTCGCCGTTGATAAAGCCCTACTTGCGATACCTTTTCCTCAGCGGGAATGGGTGAGTTCAGGTAGAGTTCTTTCTGATGTTCTCGATTGTTCTTTTCCTTATCGGAAGCCAAGGTTCTCAATTTCATGATTGCAAGTCTTTGGGGTAAATCACTTCGTTTGCGGCGATTTCGTTGGTGGTTCTTTTGCCAATAATGGCACCTTTTTCACTCCACTTGTAGCCATCACCGGGGCTTAGCAAATGAATGTCCTGAGCGGTGATGGTTTCGCCTTTGCCAATAATTCGGTTGGTAGCCACAGAGCGCTCCAATTTTTCCTTCGCTCCTTTCACTCCGTCGGCGATGAAGATTTTCTCTTCGCCCAATTCCATTTCCAAGAGGCGAATGTCTCGGACCATTCTATTTAATCCGTCCGGGCCCAGACTACCTTTCTGATCGGTTCCCTTCATTCGGCGGTCGAGGGTAATGTGCTTTTCGATGATGGTTGCGCCCATCGCTACCGCCGCTACGGGAACGGAAATGCCGACGGTATGATCGCTGTATCCGATTGGGTGATTCGGGTATTTCTTTTGAAGGTAAGTGATCGTCTTCAAGTTTACATTCTGCGGATGAGTGGGGTATTCCGAAACACAGTGCAAAACGGAAACCCGATCGTGCTGCTTGGTGATGACTTCCAGCGCCTGATCCAATTCCTTGTCACCTGCCATTCCCGTTGAAACGATCATGGGCAGTTTGGTCTCAGCCAAGACTTCGAGCAATGGAAGATTCGTGAGGTCTCTGGACGCTACTTTCAGGTAATCGGGCGAAAAGTGCTTGAGCATACTCGTGCAAGACGGTGCGCAAAGCGTTTCTACAAAATCAAGACCTAAGCTTTTGGCGTACTTATAAACTTCAAAATGTTGCTCGTCCGAAAGCTCTAGAACTTCGCGGTGCTCACCGTAGGTTTTTCCGAAGGAATTGGGCGTGTCGTAAGGCCGCTTCATTTGCGAATCGCTCAGCTCGTACTTCAGGTCGCGCTTGGTGAGCTTCACCGCGTTCATCCCCTTGAGGGTAAGCCCGAAAAGTTGCTCTTCCACTTCCCGCGCCGCCGCATCGACAATAAGCTTGGCGATGTCAACCGAGCCGTTGTGGTTTTGACCGATTTCGCCTATTAGGTAGGTCTCTTTGTTCATTTTGTCCATTGCGCACAAATGTATTAATGTTCTGTGAAGAGTTTTAAGTGAGCAGTGTACAGTGAGCAGTTTTTCAGCGAGATTAACGCAAAAGAGACTGACTTATCTGATCCATACTTCGTCAGAGACGTCAATCACTCAGATTGATTTCGCAGTGTGCGAAGTGATGCGCCCATCATTCGAAGTAATTCTTCCAAGTCGTTAAGTAGTTCTTGAGCTTGCTCTTTCTCCAACCAATCTGTGTCTCGCAATAACATTATCCAGTACCTCGCTTCTCGTCCCTCTTTGTACGATATGCTGATTTTATGATGGAAGTCTTTTTTTGAATAGGCGCCGTTTGCTTCTTCGGCGTTTGCCCCTATAGATGTAGCGCTCCGAATGAGTTGTTTCGAAAGGATGAATTCTTTCTTCTCGATGAGTTGATAGCCAACCTTGACAACTTTAACAGCAAAGGCGTAGCTTTTATCTTTTAGTGTTCCTGTTTTCATTGTGACTCCGGGAATTAATGTGGTTTCAGTTGAATTGCCCTTCAAGATACAAATTCCAGGATTTTAACCTTTTATTCATTGCCCGCCAAAAACTGCCCACTGCCCACTGCCCACTGCCCACTGCAAACTGCAAACTGCCTACTGCCCTACTGAATCCGTCCCGGCAAATAAACCACCGCGGGCACATACCCCAGCGCGTCGCTCGCTTTGACCCTAAATTTGGTCCAGTAACGGTAAAGTCCCAGTAGATTCCACTTCTTCAAAACCATGTCTCGCTGCTGAATGAAGATGGTCACGCTGTATTCTCCATTGATAAAAATGCAATTGGGAATAATGGCTTCCAAATCGTGGACCACTTTGTCATTCTGAATGGGCTCCTGAAACTGGAAACTGTCGTAGATGCCAACGATTTTCAAATCCTTATCGGTAAGTTGTACTTTCACATGAAACCAATCGATG
>DATFKV010000057.1:0-5740 GCA_035268465.1 Cryomorphaceae bacterium
ATATTTAAGCCCGATGGCAAAACAGAGACCTTTAAAATCCCATGTATCGTAGCCGGAAATCTTTCCAACTAATCCATTCGGTTTACTACTTTTGTGGGCCCAAACGAAACCTCTAGCATGCGCTCACCAGTCGATATTTCAACCAAACTTCCTCAAGTCGGCACTACCATTTTTACCGTCATGAGTAAGATGGCCCATGATCACGGTGCCATTAACCTATCTCAGGGATTTCCCGATTTTGATGTAGATCCGGTTCTCATCGATTTGGTGACCAAACACATGAAGGAAGGACGAAATCAATACGCGCCCATGGCCGGGGTGCCTGCCTTGCGCGAAGCTATCGCGAGAAAAACCAAAGAACTGCACGGGGCGACTTACGATCCCGATACCGAAATAACGGTGACAGCAGGTGCAACCCAGGCCATAAATACTGCCATCACAGCTTTGGTAAAAGAAGAAGACGAAGTAATCGTTTTTACACCTGCCTACGATTGTTACGTGCCGCCAATCATTCTAAATCAAGGTAAGCCCGTTTACGTACAGCTCAAAGCTCCTGATTTTAAGGTGAATTGGGAAGACGTTAAAAAGGTTATCACTCGGAAGACAAAGCTTATCATCATCAATACTCCGCACAATCCTTCGGGCGCCGTTTGGGATGAAAGCGATATGAAGGAGTTGGAAAAACTTGCGATGAACAGCGATGCATTGGTGCTGAGCGATGAGGTATACGAGCACATAGTTTTCGATGGGAAGAAGCACTGGAGCGCATCAAAATTTCCCGAGTTGGCAAAGCGCTCTTTGGTAGTGGGGAGTTTTGGTAAAACGTTTCACGTTACCGGATGGAAGCTCGGCTACATTTTGGCACCCGAAAATCTCATGAAGGAATTCAGAAAAATTCATCAGTACGTGGTCTACTGCGTAAGTGCTCCGATGCAATATGCCATAGCAGATTATCTGGAGGTGCCTGAGCGCTATAACACTATTGCAGCTATGTACCGGCAAAAGCGCGACACTTTTTTAAATCATCTGAAAGATTCGCGTTTCAAGGCAAGGCCTTCATCAGGTTCTTATTTCCAATTGCTCAATTATTCTACGATTAGCAAAATGGGCGAAGTTAAATTTGCCGAAAAGCTAACCAAAGAATACGGGGTAGCCTCCATACCCGTCTCCGTTTTCTACCATCAACCGGTGGAGCAATTTACTCTGAGATTCTGTTTTGCCAAGTCCGATGAGACATTGGAGAAAGCAGCGGCAATTTTAAAGGAATTATGAGTCCATCTTCAAAGCTCAAACTGGCCCTTCTTCAAACGGAATTGCACTGGGAGTCTATTGAAGAAAATTTAACAATGGTCGAGGAGAAGGCAGAACAGCTGCCTGATGATCTTGATGTCATTGTACTACCTGAGATGTTTTCTTCCGGCTTTACGATGAATCCATCGGCAGTGGCTGAAGAAAATAACGGTGAGGCAATGACTCGGCTCAAGAAACTATCTCTTGGCAAAAACTGCGCCATTTGCGGAAGCTTTGTAGCTGAGGATAAGGGGAAATATTACAATCGTTTTTTTTGGATTTACGAAGGCAGGCTTGAATACACTTATGACAAGAGGCACCTTTTCCGCATGGCGAAGGAAAACGATGTATACAGTTCGGGGTCTACTGATGTGAGAATAAAGTTCAAAGGTTGGAATATCATGCCTCGTGTCTGTTACGACCTTCGGTTTCCCGTTTGGTGCCGTTCGAACGATGTAGATTTACAAATTTATGTGGCAAATTGGCCTGCAGCCAGGGTAGCTGCATGGGACAAATTACTTATGGGCAGAGCCATCGAAAACCAGTGTTACATCGCAGGAGTGAACAGAGTCGGGGAAGATGGAAATGGCATACCCTATTGCGGACATTCCATTGCGATTGATCCGAAAGGAGAACCACTGACAACAATTGCTGACGAGAAAGTTGGCTGGATTGTATCAACCTTAGAATTAGATTCTTTAAACGAGTTCAGGGAAAAGTTTCCGGTCGGTTTGGATGCCGATCAGTTCGAGATTATCCCATAGGGAATTGGGGCCGGTGTCCAATCTATTTCCAAGTCCCAATTCGATCTTACTTCAATTTCTTCGGGATAAAATAATCGCTCTTCCGGTTGTGTGTTTGCGGCGTAATTTCCCGAATCCCATTGGCCGTTTCCGTTGGCGTCGAAGTTTATTCGAAGGCCGTATTTCCCGGGTTGAAGTTTTTTGAAGATTAAGGCTTTTCTTCCATCGAGAGACTCAGTTCGGAGAAGCTTTCCGGCCTCATTGGTAAACTCAAAAATCGGATTGGGCTTGGATTGAATGAGGCTGTCGTTGATGGTAACCGTCAAGTCGCCATAGTACTCTTCCTCTTCGAGTTTGAATTCGAAACTCGTGCTATCACTGTAAATTCCGTAGAGATCTTTGACAGCTCCTGCTCTCATAATCACCTGATACATTGATTCGGGCTTCTTTTCCAAGTGGATGAAAAAGTGCAGACCACTTACCGATTTCTTAAAAGATTGCACTGCAATCTCCAAGCTGTCTTCGAGTACCGTGATCAAGGTGGTATCTAAATTCTCCAGCGGATTCGAAAGGTTGATTTTGATCTCTTCGTAACGATTCAACTTTTTTTGCTGCAGATTTGACGTAATTTTAAGTTTTGGTTCTTCTCTGAATTTCGGGTCGATTTCAGGGTACCAAAAAGAAGTGTCTTGAATGGCTTCACCATCTTTAATGATCACCTGAATTTCTTCAACAGGGGTCTCCTTTAAATAAAGCGGAATCCAAGAGGTTAATGTGTCCTTATTGCTATTGAGGAGGTTCAATGCAGGGAGGATATTTCCATTCTCTACATCCTTAAATATGATCTCAGGACTCTCAGTTGGAAGGTTGAAAATAGCTCGATAAAACCCGTAATCCTTCTTCTCTGTGGCGGCAATGAACTGGGTGGTGTCTTTTTCAGTAAAAGCGGGAACGAGGAGTTGAGTTTCCGTGGAGTCTTCGATACCCGAAGAGATCCGATCACTGGTAAAGCCAATCACTTCAGGTGGTCCGTCGTAAGTATAATTTGAGGATTCTTCAGAGAGCACAAAGAGTTTGAAATCACCTTCCGGCAAATAGCGCAATCGAAAAAACCCTTCCTCATTGGTCAATGCGAAAAAATCAGGAGGAGTGGTGCGCGGCAGGCTGTCTGCATCTCCTCGGTACAAGAGCACGGATGCTCCGGCAACGGGTGAATTGTCTTTGGCCATTAAGACTTTTCCGGAGATGGAAAGGGAGTCGATGAGGTCGCCGGTTGAAAAAACATAAAGCAAGTCTGAGTTGACATTCGACTCATTCAAATCGGAGATAGCGGTGCCAAAATTAAATTGGTAGGTGGTATTTGGAAGCAAGTCTTCTTCCCATTCGAGTATCAGCGTTTTGCTTTTAAGCGAATATTCAGGTGGCCGGGTCAAGAGAGGTGACACAATTAATTGGTCCGCTAGGTTTTTGACTTGGACGAATTCGTCAAACTCAATTTCGAAACCATTCCCGGTAAAGTTTGTGCTTAGATTTGGAGGATCGAATTTTACGACCTGAGGCGGGATGGTGTCTTTTTCTCCTCCGGTGAGACTGTTTTGCTTGGCACAGCCCAAGGTTATTGCAATGGCGAACAACAAAAGTATTCTCACTATACGGAAATAAGTTTAGTGATCATCTTGGCGAGTTTTTCTAAAGCCACCTGATCGTTTTCTCCAAAGTCACCAACCGAACTACTGTCGACATCCAAAACCATTGCCACTTCTCCGGTACTATCCGAAATTGGGACCACAATCTCTGATTGCGAGAGGGGACTGCAGGCAATGTGACCGGGAAAGTCGTGCACGTTTTCAACCAGGATTGTTCTCTTTTCCGCCCAAGCTGCTCCGCAAACGCCTTTTCCTTTGGCTATTCGCGAACAGGCTACCGGTCCTTGGAAAGGGCCTACCACGAGTTCTCCCTCTTTTACAAGGTAAAACCCTACCCAAAAGTAGCCTTCCAACTCTTTGAGAATAGCCGCGATATTGCTCAGGTTGGCAATTAGGTCAGATTCCCCTGAAACGACACCTTCTATTTGTTGGAGAGCATGATTGTAGTTGCGATTCATGGCGCAAAGATAGATGAAATTTAAGCCGTGGCGAGAGTCAGAAAGCTCAGCTTTTCGGGTTTTGCTTCGAGAATTGTGTGGCCGCAGGCCTCAAGTGTGGAACCTGTGGTGACCACATCATCAATGAGCAAAATGTTTTTACCCACAATTTTTTCGGGTTGTGAAACTGAAAAAATTCGTTCGACATTTTCCCATCTCTCAAATCGACCTTTTTTTGTTTGAGTTGAATTGTTTGAAATCCGTTTTACAAAATCCGAGCCGATTTCTGCCCTCATGTATTTGTTCATCCCCTCAGCTATCGAGGTGCACTGGTTGAATCCTCGGATGCGCTGTTTTGATGAGTGCAGCGGCAGTGGAATGATTACATCCGGAGGCTGGTAGCCATCATTCAATAAGTCTTTGGCATAGAGGGCGCCAAGTCTCTTTCCGATATCCTGTCTACCGCTGTACTTTAAGTGATGCAAGAATGATCTGGTGGAGTTTCCTCGAGCAAAATAGAGAAAGGCAGAAGCCGAATCCAATTGAATTCTACCTCTGAATTTGTTGAGAACGGGATTTGTTTCCAGACGGTGATAATTGGTTCGAGGTAATTTTATGAGGCAGTCTATACAAATAGTGTCCTCCGATGCGTTGAGTGGTTGAGCGCAGCCTATACATATTTTTGGAAAGAATAGATTGGCAAAATCACTCAACCAACCAAAATTGTACTTTTGCGTGAATCTATGCCTGTTTTTCTGTTTCATGGGAAGAAAGATACTGAAAACAAGATGATTTGATAACCTCTAAAGAATTGACACGATGACTGATAATGCGGATTCAAATAGCAAAAAGCTTCTTATTGCAGTAATCATATTGGCTATAACTACCGTGGTTCTTGGGATACTGGTCTTTACCAAGTCTCAAACCGTAGAAGTGAAAGAAGCGGCTATCTCAGGATTGGAGGTAGAAAAGCTTCAACTCCGGAATGATTTGCAAGATATGTTGATTCAGTATGACACCGTTACCGTGGCAAATGAGCAACTGTCTGCTGAAATCACCGCTCAGCAAGAACAAATCAGAGAAATGCTGAAAGAAATTGACAAGCATAAAGATGACGCATACATTATTTCAAAGCTGAAAAAAGAAGCCGCCACCCTTCGCGACATTATGAAAGGATATTTGGTGACAATTGATTCGTTGAATACGATGAACCAAGATTTGATCAGGGATAACGATTATCTGGCGGGAGAGCTGGTTGAGGCAAAGACCAAGACGAAAGAGCTTGAAAGCACCAAGGAGAATTTGGAAAACATCGTTGCTACGGGTTCTATTCTCCAAACACTGGAGATGACCGCGGTAGGTCTGAGGATGCGAAATAACGGCACTCAAAAAGAGACAAATCGAGCCAATAAAACGGAAATGATAAGAACCTGTGCTAAGATTGGTGAAAACCGAATAACCAGCGCCGGACGCAAGACGATTTATATACGGATTATTTCTCAAGATGGGGTCGTATTGCAGCCTGAGAGGGCAGAAGATCAAAGTTTTGAGTTTGATGACGTAAGCGGGAAGTACACCGTAAAGCGTACGTTTGACTATGCCAATGAACCTACTGATGTCTGCG
>DATFKV010000058.1:0-2568 GCA_035268465.1 Cryomorphaceae bacterium
GTGATAAAGATTTGCTCGAGTTGGATTCATTTATGAGTGCAAAAATCATAACTCCGAGCGAATTTGAAAAAGCCATGATCACGCTGTAAATATTGCGAGAGGCGAGCTGACATACCATCTGGAGTTTATTACACCTCAAGAATCAAGAGATCCTACTCCAATTGGGCTTATTCAAGATCACTTCTTTGGCTCTTCGCAGGATGTTGGCATTCTTCTCCAATTTCAGATCAGGATCTTCTTCCAGCAGGTTCATCGCTGTATTTCTGGCGAAAGCCAAGATTTTTCCGTCGGTAGCGAGGTTGGCTAGGTTTAAATCCAAATCACCGCTCTGCCTGGTGCCCATTAAATCGCCCGGACCGCGCAATTCCAAATCCACTTCGGAAATGCGGAATCCATCGTTGGTCTCTACCATCGTGCGCATGCGCTTGCGGGCTTCGTTGCTGACTTTTTTATCGGTAACGAGAATGCAATAGGATTTTTCCGCTCCCCTTCCTACCCGACCACGCAGCTGATGCAGCTGTGAGAGCCCGAAGCGTTGGGCACTTTCGATCACCATAACCGATGCATTGGGAACGTTGACCCCCACTTCAATCACCGTTGTGGCTACCATGATCTGTGTCTTCCCCTCGGCAAAGCGGTTCATCTCAAAATCCTTGTCCTTGGCTTTCATCCTTCCGTGCACCACGCTGATTTGGTAATCGGGCTTAGGAAAACGGCGTTCGATGCTCTCATAGCCGTCCATCAAATCTTTGAGGTCCAATGTAGACGACTCTTCAATCAGCGGGTAAACCACGTAAATCTGCCTGCCGCGACGGATTTGGTCTTCCATAAAACCAAAAATCTTGATGCGGGCATTGTCGAAAACGTGACTGGTGTCAACAGGTTTTCTACCGGGGGGCAATTCATCGATGATGCTTACTTCCAAATCGCCGTAGAGGGTCATGGCTAAAGTTCGCGGAATGGGCGTTGCCGTCATCACCAAAATGTGCGGCGGTCGGGTATTCTTTCGCCATAGCTTGGCTCGCTGAGCTACACCGAAGCGGTGCTGCTCGTCAATTACGGCTAGGCCGATGTTTTTGAATTGCACCTTGTCTTCCAAGAGGGCGTGTGTTCCCACCAAAAGGTGAACCTCTCCCGACATAAGGCCTTCGTGAATCACGCGACGTTTGGCGGTTTTGGTAGAACCGGTAAGAATTTCAACCCGAAGCCCTAAAGGACCCAGCATTTCTGAAAAAGTCTCGAAGTGCTGATTCGCCAAAATCTCCGTCGGCGCCATGACGGATGCTTGAAAACCATTGTCGATAGCCATCAACGCAGCCAGCGCCGACACCATTGTTTTTCCACTTCCCACATCGCCCTGAAGTAGGCGGTTCATCTGACGGCCCGAGCCGAAATCTCTTCTGATTTCTTTTAACACTCTTTTCTGAGCACCGGTAAGTTCGAAAGGGAGGTGTCGCTCGTAAAAGGTGTTGAAGTAGTCACCCACTGATTCAAAAACGAAGCCTTGTATTTGCTTGGCGTGAATATCTTTTTTGAGAAGTAGTTCGAGCTGAATGAAAAAGAGCTCCTCAAATTTTAAACGGCGGCGTGCATGCCTTGTATCGTCAGGATTTCTCGGCAGGTGAATGAGTTGAATTGCCTGCTTTTTCGTTACCAGCTTGAGCTCCTCTCGTATTTCTTGAGAAAGCGTTTCGGGCCAGCCGAAATCGGGACGGGTCAAAACGCTGCGCACGGCTTTTTCAAAGCCTTTGGAACTCATTCCCCGCTTGGTGAGTTTTTCCGTAGAGCTATAAATGGGTTGTAGATATCCTCCTGCAGCTTTGACTTCACTAGCCATCTCCAACTCGGGGTGCGGCATGGATGGCCTGCCTTGGAAATTGCTCACCTTACCGAAAGCCACGTATTCCTTTCCGGGTTTTAAGTTTTCCTTAATCCATTTGAGCCCTTTGAACCAGATAAACTCGACTACCCCGGTGCCATCGCGCAGAGATGACTTTAGCCGTTTGCTTCTACCATTCCCTTCTTCTACCAAGGTTCCCAACTTTCCTTTAATCTGCACGAAATCGGCTGTCTCTCTCAACTGAGCGATGTCGTAAAACTTCGAACGATCCACATAGCGAAAAGGATAATGCTGCAGCAAGTCTTCGACCGTGCGCATATTCAGCTCAGTCGCGAGAAGCTCAGCCTTGGCGGGGCCAATTCCTTTGACATAATCTAATGGCGTATGGAGGAAGGAGTTCAAGGGGGTAAAAATAAAAAGCCCCGCCGAATAGGCAGGGCACTAATTTTTATGTTTTACAATTATTCTGCTAACATCAACACCGGGTTTTCCATATACTTCTTAAATGTTTGCAAAAATGCTGAACCTACGGCTCCGTCTACCACGCGGTGATCGCAAGAAAGCGTCACTTTCATGGTATGTCCGACTACGATCTGACCGTTTTTGACTACGGGCTTTTCTACAATCGTTCCTACGGCCATGATGCAAGCATCGGGTGGATTGATAATCGCAGTAAACTCCTCTATTCCAAACATTCCCAAGTTTGAAATGGTGAAGGTGTTTCCTTC
>DATFKV010000059.1:0-4945 GCA_035268465.1 Cryomorphaceae bacterium
TCTCGGTCTTTTACCCCCGGACGGCTGTATTCTACTTCCATTTCAGTAAGACCAACCATTTGGTATTCGCGAGCCATTGGGCTTGGTGCGGGAAAATACTGTGCGCTGGAAAATAAGGTAGCGATGGCGAAAGCCAATACTAATGCTGTTTTTTTCATGGGATAATTTTAATTGGTTTATAAGGAATTTAGGCAGCCTTGAGCTGTGATATTTTCGATTTGCTAAATTTCTCTTTAGCGTATTTAGCGGTGATCTTAAAGCTTTTAATGTCAGTAGAACCAGGAATTTCGTACATCAAATCGGTCATTATAGCCTCACAAATGGAGCGTAGACCTCTGGCACCGAGCTTGTATTCCATCGCTTTTTCTACGATAAAATCAAGGGCTTCTTTTTCAAAAGACAACTTCACGTCGTCCATCTCAAAAAGCTTCACATATTGCTTCACCAACGCATTTCGCGGTTCGGTAAGGATTCTTCGAAGCGTTTCACGATCGAGCGGATTGAGGTAAGTCAGCACCGGAAACCTTCCGATTAATTCAGGAATCAGCCCAAAACTTTTCAAATCTACCGGTGAAACATATTGAAGCACATGATCGGGATCAAAATCGGCATTTTCGGTGCTCGAGCTGTATCCGATGGTAGACGTCTTGACCCTGCGCTCGATCAATTTCTTAATCCCGTCAAAAGCGCCTCCACAGATGAACAAAATATTCTTCGTGTTGATCTGAATCAACTTCTGCTCCGGGTGTTTTCTTCCTCCTTGCGGGGGCACATTCACTTCAGATCCTTCCAAGAGTTTCAACAGAGCCTGTTGAACCCCCTCACCACTTACATCACGAGTGATACTGGCATTGTCGCTCTTTCGAGCAATCTTGTCAATTTCGTCAATGAAAACGATTCCTCTTTCAGCGGTAGGTACATCGTAGTCTGCTGCTTGAAGAAGGCGAGAAAGGATACTCTCTACATCTTCTCCTACGTAGCCTGCCTCCGTAAGAATGGTGGCATCGGCGATGCAAAACGGGACGTTGAGCATACGGGCGATGGTTTTGGCCATCAAGGTTTTTCCTGTTCCTGTTTCTCCTACAAAAACGATGTTTGATTTTTCAATCTCCACTTCGTCCTCGTCTTCCTCCTCCGTTTTCTGAAGAAGTCTTTTGTAGTGGTTGTACACGGCAACTGAAAGCGTCCGTTTGGCATCATCCTGGCCAATTACAAAATTGTCCAAGTACGCCTTTATCTCAGCCGGCTTTTGCAAGACCAAGCTAGACTCCAGTTGTGTATGGGCTTTTTGGGAAAGCTCCTCTTTTATGATGCTCTGAGCCTGAACGATGCAATTGTCACATATGTGACCGGTCACACCGGCAATCAGAACATTCACCTCGCTCTTGTTCCTTCCGCAAAAAGAACATTTCACTTCTCGTTTTTCACTACCGGCCATGGCGTCTGTTTTTAATGTTTTGGATTCTTGACCAATACTTCGTCAAGCATGCCATACTCTTTTGCCTCTTCGGCGGTCATCCAGAAATCTCGGTCACTGTCCTCACTTACCTTTTCGTAAGATTGGCCGCTATGATTTGCTATAATGTCGTACAGCTCCTTGCGCAGTTTGATAATTTCTTTTGCGGTGATCTCTATGTCAGAAGCCTGACCTTGAGCTCCACCAAGAGGTTGATGAATCATCACCCTGGAATGCTTCAGGGCCGTTCTCTTTCCTTTCTCTCCGGCACATAGCAATACGGCACCCATGGATGCCGCCATTCCCGTACAGATTGTGGCAACGTTAGGTGAAATGTACTGCATGGTGTCGTAAATCCCTAACCCGGCATAAACCGAACCTCCCGGTGAGTTCAGGTAAATTTGGATATCCTTCTTCGGATCCACACTTTCCAAGAAAAGCAATTGGGCTTGAATAATATTGGCCACTTGATCATCAATACCTGTACCCAAGAAAATGATGCGGTCCATCATGAGGCGCGAGAATACGTCCATTTGGGCTACATTCATTTGCCTCTCCTCGATGATGTAAGGCGTCAGTGCCTTGGCATAATCGTGGTAGTACATGCTATTGATCCCGTGGTGACTCTTTGCGTATTTTTCGAATTCTTTATGTTCTGACATATGGTCTTACTATGTGATTGAAACGTGAAAGTTACCTAAAGGTTGATTAACCCTCAGACGCCAATTCGACAAATTTATCAAATGACACTTCTTTATCTTTCACTGTTGCATTTTCCTTTACGTAAGAAATCAATTTCTCGTCGTAAAGCATGTCGTAAATTTTACGGGCTTCGTCTTGATTTCCAAGTACTCTTTTGGCAGACTCTTCGAGTTCTTTGTCTTCAGGTGGCGGCATACCGTACTGAGCGTAGTTACCTACCAGTAGCTCTTTGGTCTTGCCAATCACCTCTTCTTGACTTACCGATATGGCGTCTTGACTTACCAGCTCGTTAAAGATCAACTGCCATTGCAGACTTTTGCGGTACTCGGCGTAATCTTTCTCCACTTCTTCAGCGGAAATCGGGTTTTCATTGGTCAAACGAATCCATCTTTTCAAAAATTCATCCGGCAGATCGGGATTGTACTTCTCGATTAATTCCTTGCTGATGTCTCTTTTAAAAAGTCGGTCGCTGTCGCTGACAAAATGCTTCTCCAAATCAGAAGATACCTTTTCCCGAAAGTCTTTCTCCGTCTTCACGTCGCTATCTTCGCCAAAGGTCTTATTGAAAAATTCTTCGTTTAGTTCTGCCGGATCCATTCGTTTCACTTCGCGAACGATGAATTTGTAGTTGTCTCCTGTATTGGCAAGAGCTTCGCCGGAAAGACCTAGCATTCTTCCCAAGTCATCATTGTCCTTTGCCAGTAAAGAAGGCTGAACTTTTACATCATCACCCACTTTCACTCCCTCGAATTTCTTCGCTTGATCTTTATCGATAAATTCCAAGGAGATCGTGCTCTGATTCATTACCCCGCCGGGAACCACTTCATCATTTTCGTCAAGTTCTACGAAGTCGCCTACGAGCATGTCATTTTCACCGGCTTTCTCCACGTCTTCCACTTTCCCGTAGCGACGTGCAATTCGGTTCACCTCGTCATCAACAAGTTTCTTGTCAACCTTAATGGTGTAATACTCCAATTTGTTCTTTTTTGAAATCTCGACATCCAACTTTGGCGCAAGTCCGAGCTCGTAAACAAATTCGAAATCACCGGGATTATCCCAATCGCCATTGTCGACATGATCTTCTTTCGGCATCGGACTACCCAAAATTTTCAAGTCCTGTTCGGCGATGTATGACTGGATGCTCTGATTGAGCATTTGGTTCATCTCTTCAGCCAATAATGACTTCCCGTAGCGGCTTTTGATAACCCCCATCGGGATTTTACCAGGACGGAAGCCGGGCATCTGAACTTGTTTGCGGGCACGCTTTAGCGCTTCGCTGTATTTATCGTTGTAATCCGTTGGCTCAACTTTGATTTTGAGAAGAGCATTTTTTTCGTCTATTTTCTCTTGTGTAATCTGCATAAAAACAAGGCATTAAAAATGATCATCCGTCTGAAAAACGGGGTGCAAATATACTGCAAATCTTAGAAACGACGGCCTCTTGACCATCCTTTCAATCCAAATAAAAAAGGGAGTCCGAATTGGACTCCCGTTGTGTTGTGCGGATGAAGGGACTCGAACCCCCAAGCCTCGCGGCACTAGATCCTAAGTCTAGCGTGTCTACCAATTTCACCACATCCGCATTTTGCGCTTTGGCGACCGCAAAGATAGTTAGAAAGAATTATTCACAAAGCGTTCCGACAAACTCTGTGGGGAATTAAGGTTTCTCAGCGAAAAAGTAGCCCTGTGCTCGCTTCCCCGATAGTTGATCGGGATCTCTCGAAAAGCTCCAACGCAGTACAATTCGATGTGACTTTTAAAACCTCAAGCTCTTTGCTCCTTCAAGCAATTGGTTTCCACTATGACATTATGCTTTCTGCTTGACCTGTTCCTTATTTTCTCTGCCATATTCGGTATTAATCGAACCCTTTCAAGAAACTACACCTGTCCATGACAATTCTTCTATTTCTAACCCGGCTATCTTTATTGGTAACGCTATAAAGTTTCTACTTTTGCAAAAAACGGTTTATGCGCAGTTTCATTCCTTCCGAGTTAAGTGTTGCCAAACTCCACGGTATCTTATTAGGATCCATTGGCCCCAGACCTATTGCCTTTGCCAGCACGGTAAATGAAGAGGGAAAAGTCAACCTGTCTCCGTTCAGTTATTTCAACATTTTCAGTGCGAATCCGCCGGTTCTTATTTTTTCGCCCGCCAGAAGAGGACGAGATAATACGACGAAGCACAGTTACGAAAACGCGAAAGCTCACCCGGAGGTAGTGATCAATATTGTAGACTATTCCATTGTGCAGCAAATGTCACTTTCGAGTACCGAATACCCGGAAGGAGTAAATGAATTTGAGAAAGCAGGGCTTACTGCGATCCCGTCAGACATTGTGAAACCTCCGAGAGTAAAAGAAAGTCCCGTACAGTATGAGTGCAAAGTGAATGAAATTGTGGAGCTCGGAAAAGAGGGTGGAGCCGGAAACCTGATCATTTGCGAGGTTGTGAAAATTCACGTTCGCCAAGACTTGATTAACGAAGAGCTTCAAATTGACCAAACGAAAATTGATACCGTCGGACGAATGGGTGGAAACTTTTACACCCGTGCCCACGGCGATTCATTATTTGAAGTGGCCAAGCCGCTCAGAAAAATGGGAATCGGGGTGGACCAAATACCCGCTGAAATCAGAAATAGTAGTATCTTAACGGGAAATGATTTAGGGCGTTTAGGAAATGTCGAAGAGCTACCGAACGAGACAGACGTCAACGAATATAGATTAACAGAATTGAGTGATCTCTTTGTACAACTGGAAGATGCTCCGAGCGAGCTGGAGACACGACTGCAC
>DATFKV010000060.1:0-3889 GCA_035268465.1 Cryomorphaceae bacterium
ATATTTACCAATCTGACTTCCGAGCCGATGACTGGAGCAAGCCGAAGGCGCTTTACAAAACAATAAATACCGATGCGCATGAATCAGCGGCAGCGCTTTCTTTCGATGGACAATCGCTTTACTTTGTCAGTGAGAAAGAAGGAGGGTTTGGCGGAAAAGACATCTACGTAGCTCATTGGGATCCGGAAAAAGAGCGTTGGGCTGAGGCCAAGAATTTGGGTCCCGTGGTCAATTCGAATTACGACGAAGACGGAGTCTACATTCATCCGGATGGTAAAACGCTTTATTTTAGTTCAGAAGGCCACAACTCTATTGGTGGAAATGATGTGTTTTATTCCGAATTTGAAGATGGTCGATGGATGACTCCCGTCAATATGGGAATTCCGGTAAATACACCCGATGACGACGTGTTTTTTAGTGTAGCTGCCGACGGACGTACCGCTTATTACTCTTCGGATAGAGAAGGTGGTTATGGCGAGAAAGATATCTATCGATTAACTTTTTTAGGTCCTGAAAAGCAGCCGGTGCTCAACGTTGAAGATCGATTGATCGCAGGCTCGAATGAACGAAAAATTGAGATTCCACTTCAGCCTCGCGTCGAAATCAAGACGAGCAAAATGGTGCTCCTGAAAGGTCTTGTTTTGGACGATGAAACAAATGCTCCCGTCGCTGCCACCATTGATCTGATCAACAATGCGACGGCTGAGTTACTCGCTTCTTTTAAGGTTGAGCCGTCATCAGGAAAGTACTTGGTCTCTTTGCCTGCCGGCAAAAATTACGGCCTCAATGTCAATGCCGATGGCTACCTCTTCAACTCGCTCAATTTTAATATTCCTGATTCTGCAGGCTACCAAGAGTTTTACAAGGTCATCAAAATGAAGCGCATTAAGATAGGAGAGACCATCGTGCTGCGAAACATCTTTTACGATTACAATAAAGCCACGATTCGCGAAGAGTCTGCCGCTGAGCTTGATCGTCTGGAGAAGGTCCTGGTGGAAAACCCAACCATCAAGGTAGAAATATCGGGTCATACGGATGATGTAGGTGGCGATGACTACAACCTCAATCTTTCCGAGCAGCGCGCTCAGTCCGTTGTTTCTCATCTTCAGAGCAAGGGCATAGATCCCTCGCGTATGATCGCGATAGGTTATGGTGAAACACAACCCTTGGCTACCAATGATACTCCAGAAGGCCGACAAGAAAACAGGCGGACAGAATTTAAAATTATCGATTGATTACTCTCCTGTGAGAATAATCTTTCGATGAACGACTCCTGATTCTCCCACTACTTCTAGAATGTAGGTTCCTGCATCCAAAGCGCCCATCGAAAGCCCTAGATTTTGCTTTCCGGCGATCAGATCAAGGGGTCCGTCTTGAAGGAGCAATTTTCCGTCTGCACCCAGTAGATTCAGCGAGACTTTTTCGGCTTTTTTCGCAGTCAAGACGATGTTAATATCCCCTGAAGTTGGGTTGGGGAAGAGTTCAATATCTCCGTCAAACTTCGTTGAGGTGAACTGAGTATTCAGAAGATTATCTTCGTTAAGGTTTATATCATCCAAGTAGATATTGTTTCCGCCGTTGTAGTAAAACACCAATTTGAATCTGAAATTTTCAGTTCGCTCTTCGGGCTCAATATTATCAGCCACCAAGTAATTCCACTCTTCTTCGCCTTGAGGCTCGAAATAATCATTCGTAGGTTCAACGGAGGCCAAGGAACTTGAAGCGCTAAAAACTTTTAATAAGTCCCATTCATTGCTGCAATCAGTATCGATAAATATGCGGAGCGCTTCGTAGCTGGAATCAAGTTTTCTGGCAAAAGCCACCCGCATGGAAATAAATGCAGTGTCAAGCTGAGATAAATCTATTAATTCGCTCACCAGCTCTATCTGACCGTTTCCTACCAAATCGTAGTTTTGAATATAGACCGATTGCTCGCTTAAGTATCCAATATCTGATAACAGCTCCCAAGTGATGTCCTGGATGGGGTCGGATGCATTCCAACCAACCAAATCTTCTGTCTGACTTTCGAAGTCTTCGACGAACGGAGCGGGTTGATTGTTTAATACTTGGATGTAATTTGATATAGATAAGCTATCGACTTGGGCCCCGTTGAAAGCTTTGAGCTTTACTGAGTAAAAACCAGGTTCAGAATAAGTAATTGTAGGGTCTGAGTCCGTGCTCACTTCAGGTTCTCCTCCTTCAAATGCCCATTCTACTCCATCTGTAGCATTTAAAGAGAGATTGGTGAAGTTTACTTGAGCATCGGGACAGATGGCAGTATTTGCCGCCGAGAAATTCGGAATAGGAGCCAATTCATCCGAGTTAAAAAATCCGTTTTTCCAAACACCTCGACCAAAACTCGCCAAGAATATTTGCTGCGATGGATAGTGAAAAACCAATTGATTGACAATCACATTTGGAAGCCCCTCACTGTAGGGACTCCAGTTTTCCAATTCGCCATCAATGTAAAAAACACCTACATCGGTTCCGGCATAGATACCATCATTGCTTCCCTGAAGGTAATGCAGACAGTTGACCGGAACATTTGGTAAGTTTTCCGTTCTATTTTCCCAAGTGTCTCCGCCATTTTCAGTGAAGAAAACTTTTTGTCCATCCTCATAACCTGAGTAGGCCACCCAAATTCGTTCACTATCCTGTGGATCAATTTCTATTGCCGTAATAAACAGATCGGGCAACCCCGTACTTATCTCATCCCAAGTATCGCCTCCGTCTTCCGTTTTGTAAAGTAGCTGAAAAGTTGATGCTAATATAACATCGGGATCTGAAGGAGCTACACGCATAGCACGCAGAGTCGTTCCCACTCCCAAATCACTGATGGCCGTCCAACTGTTGTCCTCATACTTCCAAACATTTTCATAAGCAGCAAAAAGAATATTAGGGTCATTCGGATGAATTTCAAAAGGTGTCACCCAAGCACCCGTTTCGGAAATACTTCCGGTAAAGCCATTAAAATTCAGCCCTCCATCGGTGGATCTTTGATAATTTCCACCGGGATAGGAAGCGTACATAATGTCATCGTTGGTATAATCAATTGAGGCACCGTTTCCATCTCCACCGAGTAGGTGCACATATCCACTTTCATTGCTGAAAAGGTTCGTGCCGTTGTCCTGAGACCCCGCCAAAATCTTGTCAGGATCACCTACCGAGACGGCTATTCTATAATATTGACTGATTTGGAGTCCTTCACTGAGGTCCTCCCAGTCCTGGGCATTATTTTCGGAACGAAAAACACCCCCATCGCTCCCGCAATAGATTGTATTCCCAAAGAAATCCAAAGAGTGGATATCGGCATGGGTATATCCTATATTGGAAGGGTAGACCCAATGAGACTTGATGTTCCAGCTGTTTCCTCCATCGGCGGTTTCCCAAACGTTAATCCCACCGACAAATACTCTGTCTTCATCGGTTGGTGACGCGGCGATGGCCAAGTCATACCAGCTCTGTCCTCCTTCTGAATCGCCGGTCTCAGAATAGCCCATAAGATTTGGAGAATTACTCATCAGTTCAAATGAAATTCCCTCATCCGAACTTCTGTAAAATCCTTGAAAACCCGAATCATCAGAATCCCCGGCGACGATGTAAACCAATTGATCGTTGGCCTCTGTAACCGCCATTTCCAGCCTGTTTACTGCTCCAGGTGAGGGCAAACCATCTGTAATCTGTTGAAAGTTTTCTCCGCCGTCATCCGATCGATAAAAACTAGTTCCGGTTGTATAAACGATTTCGGAATTGCCGGGGTGAATCGCCACATCCCTTAAAAATCCACTTAGCTGCTGCTCCCAAGTTTCACCCCCATCAGCTGTAACGAAAAGGCCCTGAGAAGAAGTGACGAAAAGCTTTTCCGGATCTTCCGGATCCATCAACAGGT
>DATFKV010000061.1:0-3569 GCA_035268465.1 Cryomorphaceae bacterium
GAAAACCTCCAACGTTTCGATCATCAATAAAGATATCTGCGTTAATTTTTCTACTTATTCCTTCTTCTAATATTTCTTCCGGATAACTTTTGTTCACGGCATAAAAAGTGATCCCTTGATCTTGACAATATTTTACCGCCTCATCCAAGTATTTCCCACCTCTGAAAGTCCAAAGTATTAATCGGTGACCTTTTTTTTGCAAAGCCCGCAGAGTGTCAAATGCAAAGAGCATCTCATCTCCGATTTCAGGATACTTGTGTTCAACGATAGTACCATCGAAGTCCACTGCAATTGTTAAAGAGTCTTCAGAAATCATTCCCATTGAGCTGCAAAATTAAGGAATTTATAAGGGGAAGTAACTCTAATATTCTTTATCCGGTATAAACAAAAAGAGCTTTGCCCAACTTTAATTAGTCCAACTGTAAAGTAATAGGAGTAAAGTATATGTTGAAGAAAGAGCCAATTCGAGTCGTTTTAGAATCATTGACGCATCCCGTCTACAAAATTTATTCAGGTTCTATGCGGTCGTGGGAATACTGCGGAATGAATCTGTCCGTATTTCCAGGCATATTTCATCCCGGCTGGTTCGTTACATCGGTTATGCTCTTGGAGCAGGTTGAAACCCTTGATTTGTCGGGTAAACGAATTTTGGAAATGGGTTGTGGCGCAGGTGTGTTGGCCTGCAGGGCTGCGCAGTTGGGGGCAGATAGTTATGCTAGCGATATTTCTCGGGTGGCTTGCAATAATGCGGGTAAGAACATTTTAGCAAATAACCTTGACGTGGATGTTATTCAAAGCGACATATTCGATCAAATGAGTGAGGAGCATCGGTTTGATTATATCTTCGTCAACCCTCCGTTCAATCCATCTTACCCCGAAAGCGAAGACGATTTTGCATTTTGTTGCGGGGAAGAATACGAATATTACATCGCTCTGTTCAGCCGTTTGAAAAACCATCTCTTTTCTGATGGTAACTTATATATGGCTTTGGCCAAAAGCTGCGACATCGATCGGATCTTGGAAATAGCTGACGCTGAAAAAATTAAATACGAACGAATCCTTACCAAGAGAAAGTGGTCTGAGACGAACTATCTGTACTCATTTAGTTGCTGAGGATCACAAATTCGACCCTTCGATTCCGCGCACGCCCTTCGTCAGTGGCATTTGAGGTAATGGGTCTCTCCGCTCCGTAGCCATTGTACGATAGTCTCACATCATTTACATCTTCTCCTATCAGGTAGTCTACAACGCTTTTAGCTCTCTCTTCGCTGAGGGTCTTATTGTAGGCTTCGCCTCCCACATTATCCGTGTGCCCGCCTATTTCTATTTTGAGAAACGGGTAGTCAGTCAAAATATCTACTAATTTGTCCAATTCTTTTTTTGATTCGGGTAGAAGCTCTGCCTTGTCAAATTCGAAGAAAATATTCTCCAAGGTGATCCTGTCGCCAACCTTATAGGCAATACTGTCTAGTTTGATGTCCTTGGTAGATACCAATTCCGCTTTTCGCAATACCGTTTTAGGTTTCGGTGGAATACTTCTTTTGGGTTGCGGTGTTAATTCCTCCTCCGGCAGTGCTCTCCTCACTTTAACATCGTCGATGTAATAATAAGCTCCTCCTTCACCGTCATCAAACTCTTGAATTTCCGTACGACTGTCGTGGTAGAAATTTCCGATCAGCAGAAAACGCTTTTCTTCCTCTACTTCAAAAACTCCCGAAACTTTTTGCCAAGCGTTCCAACGAGATTTTATCACCTTATCAGAGTTAACCATGGGTGTAAAGAATAGCGGCATCCTGTCTCTGGTTACCACGGCCGTATCGCTAAAGTACATGCCCAAATTGTTCGAAGCCAACTTTGAATTTGAGGCTCGACTGGTGTAAAACTCAGCGTAATAACGTTGTCCGGGAACCAAAGTTGAATCGAGTTCTACACTGAGGTACTCGTGCCAAAAAGTCTCTGTTCCACCTTTTCCGTAGGTTTTAAGACCTGCCATATTGTCCCCGTTGCGAGGGCCCTGCTTTCCATTGCTGTGCTTTCGTGGGTTTGCCCAACAAGTGTTTTTCACCCGTAAACTAAAAAGATCAGGCGTAGTCTCGGTAGGAGAATCCCACGCGATAATGCTCTCCATATAATTTCTGCCGTTCTGGTTCCACTTGCAGTATTCTCTTTTGGTTTCTTCAAATCCGGGGTTTGACACATAGTTTGAATACCCTTCGTCGTTTTCCAAAAGGTCTTTTACAAATTCGACCTGCGCCGAACCAATCAAGCCGATGAAAAGAAGAGTAATCGTGAGAATCGTTTTCGTTAGAGACATAAGTTTTCCACAAGGTTTAAGTACCATCAAGCGGTAAATGTACCGCGATCCTTGACCTAATAAGGATTCAGGTGATTTTTCTTTCTTCAATCAAATGTGGAAAATGACATGAGGTATACCTTAACCTGCCACAGGTGGACATCTATCTTTGTTTGTATTTCGCTTCTCCCTTTATATGCAACAAAAAGGACTTTTCTTCTTCTTGTATCTGCCGCTTTTTTGCTTTTTGCATACCAATGCTATGGGCCAAGATGATCAGCCGATGTCATGCATGAATGCCCAAGAAATTCTTTTTCCCCTTGAGAAAAACGATTTTTCAAAAAGCGAGATACTTATGAATGAATCAACCATCAATGCGCTATATTATCTTTATGAGGATCGATATACGTTTTGGTATAAGTTCATTGCTACTGAAGACCTAACGATTGATTTCTCCGTAAGTCCTTCAAATGAGAATGATCGCTATAGAGCTATTCTTTTTAAATATGGTGGAAAGAATTTTTGCGATAAGTTGGTGAATGAAAACCTGCAGCCCCAACGAGTACAGCGCTTCCCCATCTTCACCGATGAAGGCGAGATACTTTACAAGAACACCGTTGAGGCCGAAAAAGGCGATACTTTTTACATTTCCGTATTGAGTCTGAATGCGGAAGATTGTGGACACTACCTCTACATTGAATCGGGCGAGCAAAAGTTTTCGTTTCATGCCATTCATCGACCTTGCTATGATTTCGCAGGACTTCAGCAGCCTGATTTCTCAACTCAAAAGGAAGTGCAAGAAGATGTCAATCTGGTCCTCCCTTTGGAGAGTGAAGTTCCCATTGAGCCCGAACCTGAAGTTGGCTTCTCAGCACTAGAGACAATTGAAGTGGAAAGTGACGACGACGAATTTATCTCAGTCGGTGATCGCTTAATTCTAAACCGAGTTTTCTTCTACAACAATACATATGCCTTTAAACCGGGAGCTACCGAAGAGCTTGATCAACTGGTCGGATTCTTAAATATGAACCCTACCGTCGAAGTGGAGATTCAAGGCCATACCGCAAACAACACTGAAGACATTCGACCCGATCCCAATTTTAAAGGTCAAGGCAAAGAATGGAATTTCAAGGGAACTGCACTGAAACTAAGCGAGCGTCGTGCGGAAGCCGTGATGGCTTACCTGATCGAAAAAGGTATTTCCAAAAAAAGATTGATTGCAGAGGGTTATGGCGATACTCAAAAACGGATTCCCGATGCAAAAACCTTTGACGAG
>DATFKV010000062.1:0-2277 GCA_035268465.1 Cryomorphaceae bacterium
TTGGTTATTAACAAATAACCGATTGCCGGGCACTCGATCAATTATGGAATAATTATCCGGCCACAGGTCATTGTTAAAATCAAAAAATACACCAAGAAAAACCGGGGCAGGCTCTATAACAAAATCGCTTTCTATGGTAGAATCAGTAAACGTTTCATCCCCGTTGTTTAAGTACAATCTTGTCCATAGTTCAGGCTGCACCGAGGGGCTTTCAGGTGGATTCACCCAGTTTTGATAGCGAGAAATCTGTAAATCGACAAACCCATCTCGATTTACGTCTGAAAAGCTTATGCCCCAATTTGGGGCAACTTCGTAGGAAATACCGGAAGTCTCAGTGATGTCCTCAAATTCGAAACTTCCGATATTCTTATACAGCCTGATCTCCCCTAGATATGCGCTGATCATCAGATCGAGATTTCCATCGTTGTTTATATCAGTCCAAATAACACCTCTTATTTCGCCTGATGGAGTATCGATGTTCGGATCGATCAAATTAAATTGTCCGTCAACATTCTCATAAAAAAGTATATTACCATTATTTCCCAGAGTAAGATCATCATCACCATCCTGGTCAAAATCAACCGATGATACACCTGATCCACCTACTGATAGAGTGGAGATTATAGCGTCCAACCCTCTATCCTGTCCTTCGTCGATGAAAATCTGACCACTAGCGGAATGCTGGGTAAAAATGAAAAAGGCAAGCAGAAAAACTGTGGTAATGAAGCCTAGAAAAGAACATCCTCGCTTGATCATTGAATGACTAATTTACCTGTATAAACTTTATCGTCGAAGGCCATTTCGTACAGATAGACCCCTGCGCTGAATTTCGATAGAGCAACCACGTGCTGACCGCTCGCCAAGTCTCCAAATTTATTTTCTTGTAATACTTTTCCATTCAAGTCGCGAATTCTGAACGTGAGATTTTCCACGTTGCGAAAGATTCTCAGATTCACAGGTTCACCCGAATGAATGAGGTTTGGATAAATAGCAATTGCCTCCGGTTCATTTCTTAAAATCCCAAGTGTACTATCGACAATAACTTCGACCATGACTGTACAGCCGTATGCATCGATAACCGCAATGGTATATTCTCCAGCCGACAAACCCTCGATATTCAGGTCCACCGTGTCACCCTCAAAAACAACAATATACGGAGAAACTCCACCAAAAACGGTCAAATCGATCGATCCGTTGAGCTCATCGACATCCGAAGGACTGCCGTTGGCAAAAACCAACAATTCCATGGGATCTATGACATATACGGTTCCCGTACTCGCACATCCATTGACATCGGTAAAAATGTATGTGTACTCACCCGAAAAGAGTGAGTCGATCGTTTCACCGGTCATTCCATTGTTCCAAATCACCGAGTCGACTGCAGTACTCACAAGATTTACCAAGCTCACTGAAGCAGTCGAATCACCACGGCAAGCATTTGGAGAAACAGTCTCTGAGATAATTGGAAAGGGGTGGAAAGAAACATCCAACTCCTGCGTCGCAGTGACTCCAAATTCATTGGTAACGCTAACGGAATATGCTCCTGTAGTTTCGACTGTTATGAAGCGAGAAGTGTCTCCCGTACTCCATAAATAATTCGGGTGTTCTCCCGCGTCTAACTGAACTTCTTCTCCTTCACACACCAAGCTGTCAGCCTGAATGATCTCAACCTGAAAAGTTTCTCCTTCGTAGAAATGGTAGGCAGAGTCTGAAGGAAGATTGTAATAGGAATCCATATGCCCCGAAGGATACCATATGGTAACCGAGTCAACCACTGCCGTTTCCTCTCCCAAACCGAAAATGAGGTGTTGGGAATTTTGAGAGATGTAACCTTCGCCGCACAATGTAAAGTGTACATATTGATTGCCGTTGGCGTAAACTTTGACCCAAGAACCGGTGGCCATACTATTGGAAACGGTTCCATGAGGGGTGAGTTTAATGAAATTATTTTCATTGCCCTGATTCATCAGGAGAAGTGACCGATCAGGGACTTTACTCTGAACAATGATATCGTCACAGCCGTCATTGTTATAATCTCCTTTTGCTGCGCTGAGAGAGGGGACCTCATTTTCCAGCTGCATTTCGTCCGATTGGTCAATAAAGCTTCCTTGATCATTTAGGAAGAAGTAATTTGGATCGTCCTGAAGGCCGAAGAAGAGATCTTGCCAGCCATCGTTATCTGCATCGACCCAGATCGCTCCCCAACCAAATTCAAAGACCTCAACACCTGCAGCTTCGGTAACATTCGAGAATGCTTGGCCTTGATCATTTTGCAGT
>DATFKV010000063.1:0-4689 GCA_035268465.1 Cryomorphaceae bacterium
CTTTAACTTGCTGAGAATTCTTGAAAGCTTTGAATCAATAATTTCTTTTTCCAACTCTTTAGAGAGCTTGATTCTCTCCTTTCGAGGAAGTTGTTTGACAAGGGATAAAATTTGATCAAACGTTAAGTCTATTTTCAAAGAGGTTTTCATTTGCCCGTGTAATTCTATCAAATTTAGTAAATCATTATCAGCTTTACAGGAATGAACGCAAGAGTCACACGAATGACCAAGAAGATATGGGGCTATCGATGTATTAATTTTTAGTTTTGTCGGTTAAACTTTTGCGTGAATGAAAGTCTCTTACAATTGGCTGAAGAATTACCTCAACTTTGACTTAAGTCCTGAGGAAGTCTCTGAAATTCTAACTGATACGGGTTTAGAAATTGAGAAACTCGAATCGTTTGAGTCGGTGCCGGGCGGATTGAAAGGTGTCGTTGTCGGTCACATTACCGAAGCGGTTCAGCACCCCAATGCCGACAAGCTGAAGGTGACCAAAGTGGATGTGGGGACAGGAGAGATGCTCAACATTGTTTGTGGCGCGCCGAATGTGGCTCAAGGCCAAAAGGTGCTTGTGGCCACCGTTGGTACGACCTTGATGCCGGAGCCCGACAAGCCTTTTAAGATCAAGAAAGCCAAGATTCGAGGCGAGGAGAGTTTTGGAATGATCTGCGCCGAAGACGAACTCGGCATCGGCGAAAGCCACGATGGGATCATGGTGCTGCCTGATGATACGCCGGTTGGAAAAGCGGCAGCCGATGTCCTGAAAGTAGAGAATGATTATGTTTTTGAAATTGGCTAGACTCCAAACCGTACCGACGCCTTCGGGCATTTCGGTGTTGCGCGAGACCTCGCCGCACGGCTGAGCTTAGAATCAAAAGTTAGCGCGACCCTGCCCGAGGTGGAACTTGACCTTGAAGACGGAAATCCCATCACGGTAAAAATCGAAGATGAGGATGGATGCGGTCAATACGCCGGTCTTTATGTTGAAGGAGTTAAAGTAGGTCCTTCGCCGGGCTGGTTGCAAAATCGATTGAGAGCCATTGGCCTGCAACCCATCAATACCGTGGTGGACGTAACGAATTACGTCCTTCACGAGTTAGGTCATCCTTTGCACGCGTTTGATGCCGATAAAATAGAGGGGCAGACCGTATTGGTGAAAACCCTTCCGGAGGGTACCAAATTTAAGACCCTCGATGAGGTTGAGCGGACGCTCTCTTCTGATGATTTGATGATTTGCGATAGCAACGGAGGACTCTGCATTGCCGGAGTATTCGGTGGCAGCGAATCCGGTGTCACTGACCAAACCAAGAACGTCTTTTTGGAAAGTGCATGGTTCAATCCTTCGCGAGTAAGAAAAACAGCCAAGCGCCATGCCTTGAATACCGATGCTTCCTTTCGCTATGAGCGGGGAGTGGATCACGAAATGACTCTTTTTGCACTGAAAAGGGCAGCTCAACTCATAGCCGAATTGACGGGAGGAACCGTTCGGGGTCCCATCAACCACGAGGTGACGAAGCTTCCTGAGCAAAACGAAATAAGCATAACACTGAAGCGAATCAACGACCTCTGTGGAGCCAATATTTCTGAAAAAGTACTGGAGAATATTCTCACCTCGCTCGATTTCAGAGTAGAGAAATCGGGAGATCAATATCAGCTTAAAGTCCCTTCCTACCGAGTGGATGTAACACGAGGGGCAGATGTGGTAGAAGAGGTGCTGAGGATATACGGTTACAATGCCATTGCCCTGCCCGAAAGGATGTCGATTTCGGTGAGCATTCCGCAAAAGCCCGAACCCAATGAGGTGATACAATCACTGGCTGATGCACTCTCGGCTCGCGGATTTTCAGAGATCATGTCCAATGGATTGACCGAATCGGCGAAAATTAAAAAAGTAGTCGGCGAAGAAGAAACCAAAGATTTGGTGGCTATGCTCAACCCGCTCAGCATGGAGCTGGATGTGCTTCGGCCTACGCTTGCCGTAAGTGCATTGGAGGCGATAGCCTACAACCTTAATCGCCAAGCTGAGCGCTTAATGTTTTATGAAATTGGCACGGCTTACCGGAAAGCAGAAAACGGCTACCGGGAAACCTTAACCCTATCGGTGGCATTGGTGGGCGAGCGCTTTCGCGAAAGCTGGAACAATGAAAGTCGACCCTTTTCCTACTCTGATCTTTCGGGTGAGGTAAACGGGATATTTGAAATGATGGGAATCGGCGGCTTGAAAACGGAATCGGGTACGCATTCCTTTTTGACAGATGTTTCTGTGATGAAGAAAGGAGAAAAGCCTTTTGCATCGATGGGATTGGTGAGTTCGAAAGCATTAAAAACATACGGAGTCAAAAAACAGGTTTTTTACGCAGAAATTGACTTGACGGCAGCTTTGCGTAAAATGAGACACGCAGTCAAAACCATTGTGGATCTACCAAAATTTCCTGCTGTACGTCGCGATTTATCGCTTTTACTCGATAAGCAGGTTGCTTTGGCGGAAATAGAAAAACTCGCTTTTGCCAAAGCAGGTGGATTGTTAAAAGAGGTCGGTCTGTTCGATGTTTACGAAGGCAAGAATTTGCCAAAAGGCAAGAAGAGTTACGCAGTGTCTTTTACCTTGCGGGACGAAAAGAAAACTTTGACCGACAAGAAAATAGAACAAACCATGGCTCAAATTCAAACTGAACTGGAAGCGGCTTTGGGAGCAGAGTTGCGATGATCCACAAGATTTATTATCACAGTTTACGTTTTGTGGTAAGGCTTGCCATCAAGCTCTTCTATCGGCGAATTGAGATTCAAGGAATAGAGAATATTCCTGAAGAAGGACCGGTTCTTCTGGCGCCCAACCATCAGAACGCTTTTATTGACGCGCTGCTACCTGCAACACTTTTTCCGCGCACGATTCATTTTTTAGTGCGAGCTGATGTATTTAAGTCCAATCTGGCGCGAAAGTTCTTTAACTCCATTCAAATGATGCCCGTATACCGTCAGCGAGATGGTGTTCAAAATTTGGCGAAGAACGAGGAGACTTTCCAACAATGTCACGAGATTCTGCGTCGAGGTGAAGTGCTGCTCCTTTTTCCTGAAGCTACACATGAGGGTGTGCGGAAGCTAAGGCCTTTAAGCAAAGGCTTTACGAGAATATTATTTGGCGCTTTGGAGGATGGCCATGAGGACTTGGATATTAAAGTAGTCCCAATGGGTTTGAATTATAGCAATTACAGCGATTCTCAATCGAGAGTATTGATGAGTTACGGCAAGCCTATTTCAGTACAAGACTACAAGGCTCAGATTGCCGAAAATGCAGCGCGAGCTATGAATGCGCTGAGAGAGAGGGTGTTTGCTGAGCTGGCAGAAGAAATCATCCACATTGAAGATGAAAATGCCATGAAGGCTTTCAATGTAGAGCTCGAACGCATCCTTCCCTTTTATGCAGATTCTTCGGGTGGCTATAGCAGCCGCAAGTCGGGCAATCCTTTTTACAAATCGAGAGAAGCAGCCTTGCAGCAAACGGCCGCTGACAGCAGCTATTTTCGACGCATTTTTATCTATGATGCTGAAATGGGCAAGCAAAAATTGCAGGCTCCGTTTTTCTACATCAACAAAAGAGACTTGGGCTATTGGGTCATTCAAAACATCGTTTTGTTGGTCTTTCTTCCTTTCTTTTTACTTTCATGGGTTTTGCACGCGCCTTCTTATTTTGCGGTAAAAGCACTCTTGGGAAAGTATGTGAAAGATCGGCAGTTTCATAGTTCGATTAAGCTCGTGGGTATGCTGATCTTGTTTCCTTTGTTCGGCCTGATTTTTTCAGTCATCGTTGGTTTTTGTTTTGGAAAACCACTGGTGGTCATACCTTCAGTTTTGTTGTTTTTCCCGCTGAGTGTATTTATCATCCGGGAGCTCCGATTGCCCTACCGCTATTGCCTTACCTTTTGGCGAATGACCTTCATCCGGTGGAAGAACAAAGATCTGTATCGCTACCTCAACCGAATCGAAGAAGAAATTCTCGAAAACATCGACAACCATGAAAATCATATTCGCAACAAATAACCCCAACAAGCTAGCTGAGATTCAAAATGCGCTCGGCAATGATTTTGACTTGGTTTCCCTCAAAGACATCGGCTTCGAGGGGGAGATTCCCGAAACGGGTAGAACCCTTGAGGCAAACGCCTTGCAAAAGGCGAACTACATCTATGATCGCTACAAAACGCCTGTTTTTGCAGATGATACGGGTTTGGAAGTTGTCGCTTTAAATGGGCTTCCGGGTGTTGATACGGCGCATTACTCGGGCAGTAGAGATGCCGATGCCAATATGAACAAGCTTTTGAGTGAGCTGAAGCTTCAAGAAAACCGTTCTGCCGCGTTTAAAACGGTAATTGCCTTCGTTACCGAAGAAGACAAAAAACTATTCTCGGGAGAAATTCAAGGCCAGATTGCCAAGGCAAAAAGCGGCGACGGCGGCTTTGGCTATGATCCGGTATTCATTCCCGAAGGTGAAACACGCACATTCGCCGAGATGACGATGGACGAGAAAAAGCAGAAAAACCACCGCGTTCGGGCGCTGAAAAAATTTACGGATTACCTCAAAGAGACTTACTGATTGCCGGCTGACTCGATCATCAGGTTGATCAATTCGGTTTTGCCAATTCCAATGGCAGCGGCCTGCTGCGGAACTAAACTCGTCTCCGTCATCCCGGGAAC
>DATFKV010000064.1:0-6299 GCA_035268465.1 Cryomorphaceae bacterium
GAGCACTCGTTATAGAGGCTGCGGTAATTCCTCGCTTTCGAAGGTTTTGAACCTGGTCGCGCATTAATGCTATAAGGGGAGAAATGACTAAGCATACTCCTTCTGCAGCCATGGCCGGAACTTGAAAACAGATGGATTTGCCTCCACCCGTGGGAAGCAAAGCAAGTGTATCCTGTCCGTCAAGAATAGATTGGATTATCTCTTCCTGTAGAGGCCTGAAGCTCTGATGTCCCCAGTATTTTCTTAGTATGTCGATGGTTTCCTTTTCCAAATCAATCTTGCTCAAGGAGGCAAAATAACAAATATTGACGTTTGAATCACTCGAAAAAGATTTATGAATCCGTGAGATTAAACCCCTTAGGTTCAAAGCAAACAGAGGGTCCAAGGTTAAAGTGTCATAGGCACACTTTGCTGATTCTTAATCATTTCTACTTTGAACCCACAGCCAATTTAGCTATTTTTGCAGACCAATTGAAGACATAAAATGATCGATACTCAGACTATAAAAATTCAGAAAACTTCTAAGAGTAAACTAGATACGACAGATTTCAAGAATTTAAAATTCGGCCAAACTTTCTCCGATCACATGTTTGTGATGGACTATGCAGATGGAAAATGGCAGCAGCCCGAGATTATGCCTTTTCAAAATATGACCATGTCTCCGGCTAGTTTAGTGATCCATTACGGTCAGAGCATATTTGAGGGTTTAAAAGCATTCAAAAACGAAGAGGGCCGTTTTGGTCTCTTTCGCCCTGAAATGAACATCAAAAGGATGAACAAGTCGGCAGTGAGAATGTGCATGCCCGAGATTCCGGAGAATATCTTTATGGAAGGACTTCAGGAATTGGTCCGATTGGATCGAGAATGGATTCCCGACGGAGAGTTATCGTCTTTGTATTTGCGTCCGGTTCTTTTCGCCATTGATGATTACATTGGTGTAAAAGCCAGCCAGAGCTATCGTTTTATGATTCTTGCAGCTCCTGTTAATGCTTATTACGCAAAACCGGTGCGCGTTAAAATTGAAAGAGAGTTCACTCGAGCGGCGAAAGGCGGAACGGGATATGCCAAGACGGCCGGAAACTACGCCGGCTCATTGTATCCGGCAAAATTGGCCAACGATCAAGGTTACGATCAACTTCTTTGGACCGATGCCAAAGAGCACGCCTATATCGAAGAAAGCGGAACGATGAACGTGATGTTCGTCATCGACGGTAAATTGATCACTCCCGAGCTGGGAGAAACCATTTTGGACGGAGTAACCCGCAGAAGTGTTTTACAACTGTCCAAAGATTGGGGTGTAGAAGTTGAAGAAAGAAGAGTTTCCGTTGCCGAACTGCAAGAAGCCATGCAAAACGACACGCTGGAAGAAGCCTTTGGTTGCGGAACGGCAGCCACTATTGCTCACATTGAAGCTATTGCTGATGGGGAAAAGGTGTATCAGTTGCCTAAAATTGAAGACCGCAAACTGTCCAATCGCCTGATGACGTACTTTGTTGATCTTAAAAAATTCAGAACGGATGATCCACACGGTTGGATGATCGAATTATCATAAAACCACCTACTCGAATCCGAAAAAAGCGTCTTGATTCATCCGGGACGCTTTTTTTATTATTCAAAATCCTTTTTTGGATAATCAAAAAATACCAACGTACCGTTTCCTCTTGAGATTTCTTCCCAAGTCTCTGCGGAAGGAAATTCAATTTTTGCAATCCCACATGTGGGAATATTTCCAAGAGATTCATTGGAGAGGTATTCTACGACATCCGTTATTCCGGGATTGTGAGCAAACAAGATTATTGACCTCAGGCTGTTATCCATTTCCGAAACGGAATTGAGAAAGTCCATAACCGAGGGCAAATAGAGTCGGTCTTTTTCTACTATTTTCTCCGGAGGAAAATCATACGCTTTTGCCATCAATCGAGCTGTGCTAATCGCTCTATTGGCAGGACTACTCACAAAAAGATCGATGTCTTCCCTTCTTGCTTTTAGCCTCTTTCCCATTTTGGGTGCGTCGCGCAAACCGCGCTCGTTCAGCGGGCGATCAAAGTCATTGAGCTCATTGTTCGACCAATCGGACTTGGCGTGGCGATTGAAGTAGATGGTTTTCATAATTCCAAAAATACGAAAGCCGGCCCACGGAACGAACCATGAGCCGGCTTTTATGTCAGGAATAACTTAATTTATGAGACCAGTTTTTCCAATTCTTCTTCGAGCGGTTTTCTAAAAACCACTTGCCCGTCGAAGACGTCCATTACAATTGGTTCTTCTCGATCAATCGTTCCTGCCAAGAGTTGCTTGCTCAAGGCATTTAAGACCTCTTTTTGGATGAGGCGCTTTACCGGTCTTGCACCGAATTGCGGATCAAAGCCTTTTTCGGCTATATAATTTACGGCGTCCTTTGACGCGGTAAGCTCAATTCCCTGACCTGCTAATCGATCAGCCAAAAGCTGCAGCTGAAGTCTGACAATGCCTCTGATGTTTTTCCGATCGAGCGGCTTGAACATGATGACTTCATCGATTCTATTCAAAAACTCAGGCCTCATTGAAGATTTGAGCATCTCAAAAACTTCGTCTTTTGTTTTCTCCTGGGTTTCTTCATCCATATCGCCGTTGGCCTCTTCAAAACGTTGCTGAATAATTGCCGAGCCGGTATTAGAAGTCATGATGATGATGGTGTTTTTAAAGTTAACCTTCCTCCCTTTATTGTCAGTCAATACACCGTCATCCAATACTTGGAGGAGGATATTGAATACATCGGGGTGGGCTTTCTCGATTTCATCCAAAAGCACTACGCTGTAGGGTTTGCGTCGAACCGCTTCGGTTAACTGTCCGCCCTCATCGTATCCTACATACCCCGGAGGTGCTCCCACTAAACGGCTCACGCTGTGGCGTTCTTGGTATTCGCTCATATCTATTCGCGTCATCGCGTTTTCATCATTGAAAAGGTATGCGCTCAAAGCTTTTGCCAATTCGGTTTTACCCACTCCGGTAGTTCCCAAGAAGATGAAGGAACCAATCGGCCGTTTTTCGTCCTGCAAACCTGATCGGGATCTTCTTACGGCATCAGCCACAGCTTCTACTGCTTCGTCTTGACCGACTACTCTCTTGTGCAATTCGCCCTCAAGGTTTAGGAGCTTGTCGCGTTCGCTTTCGAGCATTTTGGTTACGGGGATTCCCGTCCACCGACTCACTACATCGGCTACCTCTTCTTCATCGACCTCTTCTTTGATCATTTTAGAATTGGCTTGTTCGTCGATCAGAAGTTTTCTCGACTCTTCCAGCCGCGCTTCGGCATCTTTCAGCTTGCCGTAACGAATTTCAGCTACCTCGCCGTAATTTCCTTCACGCTCCGCTTTTTCTGCCTCGAACTTCAGTTGCTCGATGTTCTCTTTCTCTTTTTGGACATTGTCGACCAAGCTCTTTTCAGATTCCCATTTGGCTTTCAGCTGATCTCGCTTCTCATTGAGATTGGCAAGCTCTTCACCGAGTTCCTTTAATTTGAATTGATCTTTTTCTCGCTTGATCGCCTCGCGCTCAATTTCGAGCTGCATGATTCTTCGTTCGATTTCATCGAGCTCTTCAGGTTTGGAGTTGATCTCCATCCTCAGTTTCGAAGCAGCCTCGTCAATCAAGTCGATGGCTTTATCCGGCAAGAATCGATCGGTGATGTAGCGTTGTGACAACTCCACCGCAGATATGATAGCCGAATCTTTGATTCGAACCTTGTGGTGTGTTTCGTACTTTTCTTTGATTCCTCGCAAGATGGAGACCGCTGAATCGCGATCGGGCTCATTTACAATTACCTTTTGGAACCGTCGTTCAAGAGCTTTGTCCTTTTCAAAGAACTTCTGGTATTCGTTTAGCGTAGTGGCTCCAACCGCTCTCAGTTCACCACGCGCCAATGCGGGTTTCAGGATATTTGCCGCATCCATGGCTCCTTCGCCACCTCCCGCACCTACAAGGGTGTGGATCTCGTCGATAAACAGAATGATTTGCCCCTCGGCCTTGGTGACTTCATTCACCACCGCCTTGAGTCTTTCTTCAAATTCTCCTTTGTATTTAGCACCGGCTATCAAGGCAGCCATGTCCAGGCTGTAAACGATTTTATCCTTTAAGTTTTCGGGGACGTCGCCGCTCACAATTCTGTGCGCTATTCCCTCTACAATCGCCGTTTTTCCCGTTCCCGGTTCACCGACCAAAATGGGATTGTTCTTCGTCCTTCGGGTGAGAATTTGCAATACCCTTCGTATTTCTTCATCCCGTCCGATTACCGGATCGAGCTTTCCGTTTTGAACCAGCTCGTTCAAGTTCTTGGCGTATTTCTCTAAACTGTTGTACGTTTCTTCTTGGCTAGCTGACGTTACTTTTTCTCCTTTTCGAAGTTCAAGAATGGCTTGTTTTAATGATTTCCTATTTATGCCCATGTCTTTGAGCATTTGAGCAGTGGAATCCTTTCCGTCCAGAATAGCCAGTAGGATGTGTTCCAGCGAGACGAATTCATCGCCGAACTCTTTGAGGTACGTAAATGATCGGTTCACTGCTTCAGTTGCCGTTCTGCTCAACTGTATCTGTCCACCGCTTACTTTTGGAAAGGATTCAATTTGCTTGTCCAGTGCTTGTTCCAAAAGTCCTGTATTGACTGAAAGCTTCTTAAGTAGATAGGGGATTACGTTTTTATCTGCGTCGAGCATCACCCTCAACAGGTGAGCGGTCTCGATACTTTGCTGTCCCTTTTCCATCACAAGCTGCTGCGCGTCTTGGATAGCTTGTTGGGACTTGATTGTCATTTTTTGAAAGTCCATAATAAATTGAGTTACGATCGGAATTGGTCAAATCTTGCGCCGTTTCAATTTTTCGCTGAAAAGCGGAAATAATGGCAGTAGGAAGCCAATGATTCGGACAAATTGACGGTCAATCTTTGGTGCTACCGCATACATATTTTGTTATTTTCATGGCACCAAAATGACCAATCGTGAGACCAATAGTTCTATCCCTCGTTATTCTTTTTCTTTGTCAATCATCTTTTAGCCAAACTTTCTGGGCCAAGAGGCAAGCTGGTGGAAACGTAGACGAAACGCTCGGAGTGGTGAGTGATTCCGAAGGAAATACTTACTCAACAGGATATTTTAGTACTTCAGCCGGAGTGAACGGTGAGAGCCTGCTCGTTCAAGGGTTGACTGATATTTTCGTTTCGAAAGTGAACGTATCGGGCGGTACTGAATGGTCTGTTTCATTTGGGGGTTCACAATCCGACAGAGGATTAGGTATTACGGTAGACAATTCGGGGAATATTCTTGTCTGTGGATTTTACACCGGTATCGTAAATTTTGGAAATGATGTTTCCCTAACCTCCAATGGAGGACAAGATGCATTTCTTTTAAAGTTAGATGAAACGGGCTTGCCTCTTTGGGCAAAAGGAATAGGTAGCATCGGAAACTCTGACAGAGCCAATGCGGTAGCGGTTGATTCCGTTGGAAATGTATTTTTAACCGGTCAGTTTTCCGGTGATGCCGGCTTTGGAACTTTTGACCTGAACGCTACAGATGGCTCCATTGATGCTTTCATCGTTAAATATGACGCAAACGGCAATGATGTCTGGGTAAAACAAGGCACGGGTGAATCGTTGGAAAGAGGCATGGCATTAGCAACGGATAACCAAGGGGATGTTTATGTAACGGGTCAGTTCAGTGGCGATATCACGTTCGACAATTTGTACGAAAACAATGTTCTCAATGCTATCTTCTTAATTAAGTACTCTTCGGAGGGAAATGAGGAATGGATTCGCTCTGCCGGAGGTACCCAAGAGGCAGTAGCTTATGGTATGACATCCGATGGAGAAAGTGTTTTTTTGACCGGAGACTTTGGTTCGAGTATCAGCATCCTCGGGGGTGGATTCCCAGAAACAATCACGTCCGGACATGCCAGAGCTTTTTTCATTTTAGCATTTTCTGAAAACGGCGACTTGAATTGGAGCTCCACTTCAGGCAGCGGGACATTGGTATCTTCCAGGGCCATCGATTACTCAAATGGAGAATTGGCAGTTACGGGTTATTTCAGATGCACCTTTGATCAATTCAGTGAAGAGTATGGTACCGGCACCTTTAATTCTATCGGATTTGAAGATGCCTTCGCCGCGAGGTATTCAGCTCAAAATGGAGATTTTTTGTGGGCGAGAAATTTCGGATCACGCACAGACGAGCAGGCGCTGGGCATCACCATATTGCCCGACGGTTTGGACGTGATCTGCGGAGCTTTTACCGATCACTTGGTTTTACCTATATCTCAAGCACTTTCAGGAC
>DATFKV010000065.1:0-7474 GCA_035268465.1 Cryomorphaceae bacterium
TCAGGTAGCAGCCCTATCAGAACAACTCGAAGCACAAGAGGCTCAAGTGGCCGAGATACAAAACCAAATGAACCAAGTGATGGCTTCTTTTCAAAGCACCCAAAGCAAGATGAACAATTGTTGCGGAACGACACCTACCGAAAAAGGCAGTTCAGAGACGGGCGGCATTGAGTTGGAGCAAAACTTCCCTAATCCTTTTGATGAGATGACGGCCATCAACTTTAGTTTGGACAGAGCTGCGCAAATTCGATTGGAGATAAGCGATAGCCAGGGAAGAGTGCTGGAAGTATTGGTCAACCAATCAATGGATGAAGGTGAATACACCGAGCGATGGGACGCCTCGGCTTATGCCCCGGGCACTTATTACTATTCGCTCTATGCCGATACGGAATTGCTTACCAAGAAGATGATTAAGAAATAATCAGTGCGCATCTACAAAGTAAAGCCGCCTCGAAAAAATTCGGGACGGCTTTTTTGATGATATCTTTCCAATCAAAAACAGACAATTCTTGAAAAAACAAAATTTCGTTCACTTTGCCTGTCAGATAAATTGGAATATTCTTAATTTCATGAAATGGAATACAGAAATTTTCTTGAAATCAGACCGGACAAACGTTTTGGAAAACCCTGCTTAAGAGGAACGCGGATATCAGTCTACGATGTTTTGAATTGGCTCTCCAATGGTATGAGTCGAGATGACATCAAATCCGATTTCACAGAAGTAACCGATGAGATGATAAATGCTTGTTTAGCGTTTGCAGCCGATAAGGAGAGACGGCTAATTTTTTCATGATGAAATTACTGTTTGATCAGAATATTTCCCCGAAAATTCTTAAAAACCTTCCCTCTCAATTATCGCAAAGCCAACAAGTCAGATTCGTTGAACTCGAAGATGCGTCCGATATGGAAATTTTCAAATACGCCAAGAATCAAGGCTTTACCATAGTAACTTTTGATTCTGATTTCGTCGATCTGAATGCATTATTTGGCACCCCACCAAAAGTGATCTACCTGAACACCGGGAACTTGACCACTTCGAACATAGCACAATTGATTGAAAAAAATATGCTCAGAATTGGTCATTATCTAAAGCATGATTCTGATGAAATCCTGGAGATCGCCAGACTCTAGCGAAAAAGACAGCTAGCTTCCGATTGAGGTGGCGGTTTTTTTTATTCCTTAGCTCAGCTCCTGTTTTTAATGCAAATCCAACGGGAATTTCATTCTGACAAAACAATGACCATCGCATTGGGTTAAGGATGTTACCTTTGCCCCCGCTTATGGCCGAAGAGAAAGATAAAAAATCAAAGATTTCATTTAAGGAAGCAAGTCGCGTTTTTCGCTACCTCAAGCCCTACAAGGGAATTTTCAGCTTGGGTTTCGTTTTCCTTATATTGAGTAGCCTTACCGCCATGCTCTTCCCTTACTTTATCGGCCAGCTTATCGGCAACGACGGAACGGAAGGTGTAGCAGGACAAATGCTGAACTTCGATGGACTCGAAGACATCATTTTTGCACTGGCGGTAGTTTTCACTTCTCAGGCCATCTTTTCCTTTTTCAGAATTCTGCTCTTTACCAGAGTCACCGAGTATACTTTGGCCGACATTCGTCGTGATGCCTTTTCGCAATTGGTCATGTCGCCGTTGGAGTTTTTCAACCGCAATAAAATCGGAGAATTGACCAGCCGCATCGCAACGGACATCAGCCAACTTCAAACGACCTTCACCACTACCATCGCCGAATTTGTGCGACAGGTTATCACCATTGTGGTGGGTATCGCGGCATTGGTGTGGCTTTCGCCGAAACTTTCGTTGATCATGCTCAGCGTTATTCCGGCGGTTGCACTTATTGCAGTATTCTTCGGTCGGTTTATTCGCAAGCTGTCCAAACAGACCCAAGATGCCAGTGCTCAATCCAACAGCATTTTGGAAGAGGCCCTTCAGGGAATTCAAAACGTTAAGGCTTTTACCAATGAGGCATTCGAGATGCGACGCTACGGCGGTCGCGTGGAAGAAATTCGTCGCTTGGCCATGAAGGGAGCCATTTGGCGAGGGCTCTTCGTTTCCTTTATTATCCTCTGCCTCTTCGGTTCCATCGTCTTTGTGATTTGGCAAGGGGTTTTGTTGACTCAAGAAGGAGAAATGCTGCAGTCTTCTTTTATCTCCTTTATCATGTACACGATTTTTCTCGGGGCCTCCATCGGAAGTTTGCCAGATTTGTATGCAGGTATCCAAAAGGCGGTAGGTGCTACGGAAAATCTGATGGACATCATCGACGGAGAGTCAGAAAACATTCAGACTGAGCGGCAAGACCTCAAATCGCAGACCAAAGGAGATCTCCGATTCCAGGGAGTGAACTTCAACTACGCTTCACGAGAAAATCTACCCGTACTGAAAGACATCAATTTTGAAGTCAATTCGGGAGAGCTTTTGGGAATTGTGGGCCCGTCGGGGGCGGGAAAGTCAACCATCACTTCCCTCCTGCTGCGCTTTTACGAGCCCACAAGTGGCGGCATATTCCTCGATGGAAAAGCAGCTTCTGACTACGACCTTTCTACTTACCGATCGCTGTTTGGGATTGTACCTCAAGAGGTGATCCTATTTAACGGAACGATCAAGGAAAACATCGGCTACGGAAATCCCGAGGCCTCGGAAGAAGAAATTGTGAAAGCAGCCGAAAAGGCAAACGCCATGGAGTTTATCACCAATTTCCCGGAAGGGCTGGAGACACTCGTAGGAGAAAGAGGGGTTCAGTTGAGCGGCGGTCAACGACAACGCATCGCCATCGCTCGAGCGGTATTGAGAGATCCATGTGTGCTGATTTTGGATGAGGCCACCTCATCGCTCGACAGCAAATCAGAGAAATTGGTTCAAGACGCATTGGAAGAATTGATGAAAGGCAGAACGGCCATCGTGATTGCCCATCGCCTCAGTACCATCAGAAATGCGAGTAAAATCATCGTCATCGAAGACGGCGAAATCGTAGAATCGGGAAGTCACGCTGATTTAATGGCAAATAATGAGGGGCTTTATACGAAGCTTCAACAGATGCAGCAAATCAGCTTAGTCGACTAACGATAAGTTACCTTCACCACCTTCTTTGTCTCGAAAAACGGGCGGTCGATCTTTTGGTCGAGTTTGTAAATAACCGACGGATACCGATCAACTTCTTCTTGCTCTTCGCGCAAGTCGCCACCTTTTAAGCAGATCAACTCTTTGGTTTTCATTTTGGAGTTGACGCAGTATTCGGTGAGCACTGCCAATCTTGCCACCGCTCGACTCACTACTGAGTCAAAGGTTCCTTTCACATATTCGGCACGGTCTTGAATGGCCGTGACATTTTTTAGATCAAGCGCTTGGGCCACTTCATTGACCACCTTTATTTTCTTGGCCGTAGAATCGACCAAGAGAAAATCAACATCGGGATAGAGTATGGCCAAGGGTATTCCCGGAAAGCCGCCACCCGTTCCGATATCCAAAATCTTTTGTCCGGGTTTGGGTTGCCAAAAAAAGGTAAGACAAAGCGAGTGCAAGAGATGCCGCTCTTCAAATTGATCCATATCCTTGCGGCTGATCACGTTGATCTGCGCATTCCACTCTTCGTAAAGCGGACGAAGCGCAGCGAATTTCTCCAGCTTCTCTGAAGTAATTTGGGGGAAATATTGAGTCAGCAGCTCAATCATCTTAAATGAATTTTTTTAATCTGATGTGTTTTGTTCAGAGGGCTAAATATCAAAGCTTGCGCAGACCTGAAAAGAAAGAGTTTGCATTTGGCAATCGACTGTTATGCTTATGGCTTGATCTATGATTTTCAGGACGAGTGTAACGCAGATAGTGAACCTTCTGAGCAGACGCTAAATGGTGTCTTTGGTATTCTTCATCAAAGTCTGCAAAAAGTCTCTGGCGCGAAATAGCTGTGCTTTCACCGTTCCCAAAGGAAGATCCAGCTCCTGCGCGATCTCGTCGTAAGAATACTCCTTAAAATAACGCAAGATGACCAACTGCTTGTACCGCGGCTTCAACTTGTCCACTACTTGACGCATTGCTTTCATTCGTTGATTGCGCTCCATTTCCTCTTCGGGGTCTCGGCCATCAGACTCGATGTCGTAGGTAATGTTCTCGCCGTCTTCATTTCGCATACCGGTGTCGATGGACATCGTCCGCTTTTTGCGTTCCTTCCGTATGAAGTCAATGCAGTTATTGGAAGCAATCTTAAACATCCATGTACTAAAGGCATAATTGGGCTGATATTGCTTCAATCTGCTAAATGCTTTTCCGAAAGCTTCAATGGTGAGATCGTCGGCATCATCCGGATTATTCACCATCTTCAGGAGCATGTAGTAGATGCTCTCGCGGTAGCGCTCCATCAATTCGGCATAGGCTGCCTGATCTTGATCATCTACTGCCCTCCTCACAAGTTTGTAGTCGTGTTGGGCTTTTGGTGAGAGTCTTGATACTACGTCTTCCATGTAACTCTTTTTGAAACGGCATTCGCCGCGTGTGCACAAGTGGTGATAACTAGAATTAGAATTTCAAATATAGGTGCTAATATAGTCAGGTCTGATTGACCTAACCACCTTGATGAGCGCCTAAAAATAAGGATTTGTAGGAGAACGCGTGACAACACCATCCCCAAAGTAATCTCCAACCAATTGTGAGAAAGTAGTAAAGCAATGGCTGCCAGCCAAAAGAGCAGCAAACTGATCGGCTGAGCCATCAATAAAATGCGGTGAATTAATTTATACCTAAATCCCGTACTCAGGTGGCGACGCTTTTGCCGCCAGTAGTCCTTCCAGCTTTTTTCAGGGACACTCGGCACCACAGCCTCCTCCTCCAGGCAAATGAACGTATTCTCCTTTTTCGCAATTTGATTGATGAACAAGTCATCGTCGCCGGACATGAGTTTGTAGTGAGACCTGAACCCGCCCACGGCAAAAAAAGAGGACTTTGAATAAGATAGATTTCGTCCAACGCCCATGTAGGGCATGCCACATAGAGCAAAATTCAAGTAATTCATTGCCGTGCTCACCGCGTCAAATCTGATGATTTTATTCAAGAACCCTTTTTCCCTTATGTAGGGACTGTAGCCCAATACAATGCCATTCTCAATCGAAATTGATTCCACCATTTTTTCTATCCACTTCCGTGAAACGGGTCGGCAATCGGCATCGGTAAAAACCAACCGATCGTATTTGGCCGCTTTGATGCCCAATGTAATCGCAAACTTTTTACCGCCTTCGTACCGATCGTTCTCAATAATATTGACCAATTTGAGTTGAGGGTACTTTTCTTGGTAGGCCTGCAACACCGTTAGAGAATCATCTACCGAACAATCATTGACCACCACCACCTCAAACATCTCGTAGTCCTGCTCGAGAATGATCGGCATGTTGGTCAACAGATTTTCTTCTTCATTTCTGGCGGCGATGATGATGCTCACGGGTGGCCTTGTCTTCGACTTTTTCGACTTCTTAAAAAAAGCCAGACGGCGGTAGACGAAAATCAGAAATCCAAACTGAACCACGGCACCGGTGAGGAGCATTACTTTCCAAAAGGTGACAGCCGATTCTGACGAAATATTGATTTCCATAGAGCGCGATAAATTTACTTTTTCGATTCCCTATTTCTATTCCTCTTATCTTTGCCGGCCCGCTATTTATCAACAAAGTTTTACAAGGAGCATTGGAATTCAAACTCATAGCCGAAGACCCCAAATCAAATGCGCGAGCAGGAGAGCTGGAAACCGATCACGGCACCATCGAAACACCCATTTTTATGCCCGTCGGCACGGCAGCTGCCGTGAAGGGTGTACACCCCAAAGAATTGGACGAGGACATTAAAGCTCAGATCATTCTGGGAAATACATATCACCTCTACCTCCGCCCGGGAATTGAGACGATTGAAAAAGCCGGAGGCCTCCACGCCTTCAACGGATGGTCGAAACCTCAGCTAACCGATAGCGGAGGCTACCAAGTTTACTCTCTTTCGAACAATCGAAAGATCAGCGAAAGCGGGGTGAGTTTCAAATCCCATATCGACGGCGACAACCACTTTTTCACCCCGGAAAGGGCGGTAGACATACAGCGGACGATCGGTGCTGACATCATTATGGCTTTTGACGAGTGCACGCCCTACCCCTGCCCGTATGACTATGCCGAAAACAGCATGCACATGACCCATCGCTGGCTGAAGCGCTGCTGCGATCGCTTCGACACTACGCCCGATAAATACGGCTACCGACAAACTTTCTTCCCCATCGTTCAAGGAAGCGTTTACCCCGATTTGCGAAAGCAATCTGCCGAGTTTATCGCAGCTCAAAATCGAGAGGGAAATGCCATAGGCGGTCTTTCGGTGGGTGAGCCAAACGAAGAGATGTACGCTATGACCGATGTGGTCTGTCAAATACTGCCCAAGGACAAGCCGAGGTACCTGATGGGAGTCGGAACACCGGCCAATCTTTTGGAGAATATCGCACTGGGCATTGATATGTTCGACTGCGTTATGCCGACCCGAAATGCGAGAAACGGAATGCTATTTACCTCGGAGGGAATCGTGAATATTCGCAACGCAAAATGGAAAGACGACTTTTCACCGGTTGACCCCAATGGGACTTCTCACGTCGATCAAGCTTATTCAAAGGCATTTCTTCGCCATTTGATCATTAGCAAAGAAATGCTTGGTGCCCAAATAGCGAGCATTCACAACTTGGCCTTTTATTTGTGGTTGGTGGGCGAAGCCCGAAAGAAAATTCAAGAGGGTACCTTTGCTAGTTGGAAAAACCAAATGGTACTAAAGCTCGAAAGCCGCCTTTAAGGCATGAAAAAACTCGATCTCTACATCATCAAGCGGTTCTTAGGAACTTTCTTCTTCATGCTGGCGCTGATCATGTCCATCGCCATTGTATTTGATGTTTCGGAGCAACTCGAAAGGTTTATCAAATACGATGCTCCTCTGGATCAAATTATCTTCAAGTATTACGTCAATTTTGTCTTCTATTTCGGGAATCTTTTCAGCTCTTTGCTGATTTTCTTGAGCGTGCTTCTCTTCACCAGCCAACTCGCACAACGTTCTGAGATCATCGCGATATTCGCGGGTGGTGTATCATTCAGGAGGCTACTGCGCCCCTACTTTATCGCGGCGACCATTTTGGTGGCCATTTCACTTTACTTCACGCATTATCAGCTTCCCATTGCCAATCGGGTTCGAATCCAATTCGAGGAGGAGTACATGAATAAAAAATTCAGAATCAAGGATGATAATCTTCACCGTGAAATCGAAGAGAACACCTTGGCCTACTTTGAAACCTTCAGTACGATCAATAATATCGGATACAAGTTTTCATTGGAAAAATGGAACGATGACGGCAAGATGGAATACAAGCTCATGGCCGACCGTGCCAAGTTTGATACCGCTTCGGGCAAATGGGAAATCCAGGGCTATCGGGTGCGCGAATTCACCGAGAGCGGTGAGAAAAT
>DATFKV010000066.1:0-2766 GCA_035268465.1 Cryomorphaceae bacterium
AATAAGGAGTCGATTCTGATCAACAAGGGGGTACGGACTTTGGCAAGCATTGATGAAGGAATTTCGAATAAAGAGGATTTTCTGAAGTCTTTCATGGATCAGCGTTTAAATGCCAATACCCTCCTTTGGTTTATGGACGAGGATGCGAAGGATATCCGGCAAGAAATAGATTCCTTGAAGGCGACGGAGCAAGCGGAAAGAGCGAGGTTGATAGATTTGGCTGAAACTAAATTATCGACACTGGAGGCACAGAAAGTTATTGTGACGAACCATGTTCAGCCGATGCCAATTCGAGCCGGCAACTGGACCGACTCTGACCCTCCGATAATTTTTGATTCCGGACTACATGCCGAAGAACCTTTTCTGCGGATTAACCATTTGAGTTCTGAAGCAAGAAACTCGATGATCAAAGCATTTCGACTTCAAGAGCAGCTGGCAAAGGAAGAAGCCAAAAAAATCGAGGCAGAGGCAAACAAGCAGATTGAACTGGAGAACCTGCTGAAGGAGGCACAGAAAACCTTCTTTATCATGGGCGGAGAGGGAAAGGGCTACATTTCCGATTTTTCGGCGGCAAATAAGGCGAAGGCTCGAGCTAAGGAGGTATGGCGGTCTACACCGTCACGCGCAGAGGCCCGGGAAGAAGATCGACTCGTGGCAGAGATCACCTTGGATACCCTTTTGAAAGACGTAATGGAAAACGAGATTTTCCAATGTGTCGTTCTGCATGCGGCTGATACGGATGAGGTCTATTACAGCAGCGATAAGCGATTGATCAACCCGATGCGAAAATTTAACGGCGAAAAGGGAGACTCAATAGCTACTAAATTTGGTGTTAACATCTTTGAAACGGAAGTTAACTCCATGCCTTACGTCGAGTTTCGTCGATACGTTCAATTGGGCGATCAAACCATGTATTTGTCGGGTTTCATCAGTAAGGAGGATTACAGTGAATACCTGCGGGAGATCGATTATTTCCTTTTGATTCTGGTCTTGCTTTCCACCTTCACATTAATCGGCGCGGTGCCCTTAATTAAAGTATTCGTGATCAACGAATGGGAGCGATTGCGGGACAGGGATGTCCTCTTTTCTGCACTTTCTCTGCTCTTTGTGGTGTTTTTTGGGGCGCTCATTTTTTCCACCGTTCACCATTATTCCAAAGTAGAGGTTGACTTAGAGCACGACCTGGACAAATACGCCGAACGGCTAAAAGGAAATTTTGTCAATGAAATTGATTCGTTGATCACTTACACGAATAAATTTGAATTTGCCAAAGACAGTAGTTGGTCCAAAAGCCGCGATGTTCTCTTTCACGAGTTTTTTCAGACAACTGATGGCACCATCGACAACATTATCTTACCCTACGATGAAAGCGGTCGCAATTGGGATACCACCCAATACATCGGCAAGTTTTTTCGGAAACACGTTAATCTCTCCGGCCGCGATTATATAAAGAAGGTGAAAAGTGATGACGCCTATCTTTTGGTTCACCCCAATCACGACTCCATACCACTTTACATCGAATCGGTGTTTTCATATTCAAGAGCGCAAAAGGAAGCGGTGGTCTCTTATCCAAAGAACGGTAAGATCAACGGGATAAGCGTAGACCTCAAGTCATTGATGTGGAGCATCCCTCCCGAAGGGTTTGGCTACGCGTTGATCGATCGCGATATGAACGTTTTGTTCAGTTCCAAAAAAGCCAAAAACAACTTCAAAAACCTGAAGACGGATCTCGTCGGCATGGAGTTTATTTCGCAGTCCATCGCATATGGTCAAACGCTGGAGGGGCATTTCGATTTTGGTCGGGATAAGTTTCTCGGACACGTTTCTCCCATTGGCGGTATTGTGACGCGAAACGAACTTGATCCTGCTTTTTATTTGGTCACCTTTGCCAACCACGACTTGGTAGAATGGCATACCGGCCTCAGCTCCTTGCTCTCGGCCATCGCCTGCTTCGGCATTCTGTTCGCCTCGCTATTACTGCTTATCCTGCAGTCTCTTTTCTATATCAACCGAAAGGAATCACGGTTTTTTCGCCAATCCAATTTCTACGATACCATTTTTCCCGAGAGGCAAGATGGGTTGACTTATGTTTTCTTGATCGTTATCTCACTATTGGGTGCAGTGATCGGCGTTTTTCTCTATCGGTACGGTTTAAGCGCACTCATCAGATATGGCGTCGTGCAGGTATTGCTCTTCGGACTATTGCGGCCCCTGCTACTTTCGTACAATGATGATTTGACGGGACGCTTGCGCAGGAGGGGTTATTTCATCACGGTATTTGTCATTCTCATGGCTGCCATATTCCTGTTTCCCGGGGGCTCCGACGATAAGATATGGGAGGTCATTTCTGACAAAACCATTCTGAGCATCTACGTGGCCTTGGCACTGCTTTTCGGGCTTTTCGTGCACCGACGGATGCATAGATCAAAGGATAAGCCATACTCCCTGAAGCGAAACAAGTTTTTTCACCAATTCAGATTTCTCTTGCAGAGCAAGACCGTGAAGAACTTATACATATTCAGCATGTTCGCTTGGGTACTGGCCATTTTGGTATTTCCTTTTGTATTGATATCGGACAAATGTCAGGTCATAGTGGCCAATTCCTTCGAGGCCCTTTCGGGAACCCATATCAATAGTCAACTCGAAGAGGAAGAGGCCGACTTGCTCAACATATACAGGCCCTATTACAGCATTGAAACCAAAGTGAGCCAACTCCATCTCGATAAAGAATGGGAGGATTTCATGGCCGATGAGCTTTACTTCGGT
>DATFKV010000067.1:0-5284 GCA_035268465.1 Cryomorphaceae bacterium
GGCATCTTCATCTAAATTCATAGCCATGAGCAAAGAAAAATCGGACCTGAGTAAGTACAAGGACAAGCGCGATTTCAAATCGACCAAGGAGCCTGAGGGCAAAAAGCGTAAACGCTCTAAAAACCGTTTTTCCTTTCAGAAACACGACGCATCCAACCTCCACTACGACTTCAGGCTAGAGTACGACGGGGTACTCAAGTCGTGGGCCATCCCGAAGGGACCAAGCACTGATCCGAGTGTAAAGCGGCTGGCCGTGCGCACTGAAGACCATCCGGTGGATTACCTCGATTTTGAAGGCACCATTCCCGAAAACGAGTACGGAGCCGGAACAGTGCTGCTTTGGGACGAAGGCACCTACGAAAACATTACTGAAAAGGACGGAAAGCTCCGCGATATTGGCGAAAGCCTGGAGAAAGGTCATCTGCTTATCCGCCTGAGCGGCAAAAAGATCAAAGGTGGTTACGCGCTTACGCGAATGGACAAGGAGAGAGGTCAATGGCTCTTTGTAAAAATGGACGACGAAGAGGCTGACGCCCGTCGCAATACCACGAGCACGGAACCGGAGTCGGTGAAATCGGGTAAAAAATTGGACGAAATCGATTGATTATGGCCTCACTCCTTTCGGACGAAGAAAAAGAAAAAGCAGAAAAAAAAGCCCAGCCCGATTGGATGAATCCCACCTTGGCCAAACTTACTGAAGATTACTTTTCCGATCCCGACTGGATCTACGAGCGCAAGCTGGACGGGGTGCGCTGTTTGGTTTTTAAAAACGGCAATTCAGTGAAACTGATCTCCCGAAACAAAAAGGAGCAAAATCACATCTACCCCGAATTGGTTGAGCCCTTTAAAGATCAAAAGCAAAACTTCATCGCCGACGGGGAAATCGTGACCTTCGACGGACATATCACCAGCTTTTCAAAGCTGCAAGCGCGCATGAACGTGCAGAAACCTTCCGACGAACTCATTAAAAAAACACCCGTGTTCTTTTACCTCTTTGACTGCATGTACATAGACGGATATGACATAACGGCTTTGGACACCAGGAGTCGCAAGGCACTGCTAAAAAAGGGCTTGGCATTCGACGGACCATTGCGTTACCTCGAACACGTGAACGAAAAAGGTGAAAAATACCATAGTGAAGCCTGCAAAAAGGGATGGGAAGGCGTGATTGCCAAAGACGCCACGAAGAAATACGTCCACAGCCGCTCTTCCAATTGGCTCAAGTTCAAATGCGTGAATCAACAAGAATTGGTGATCGGCGGATTCACCCCTCCCGGTGGTCAACGCAAGGGCTTCGGGGCTATACTTGTAGGGTTTTACGAAAACAAAAAATTACGGTATGCGGGAAAAGTCGGTACGGGCTATTCCGATGATGAACTGGAAGAACTCCGGGCCAAATTCGACCGCTTGGAGCGAAAGACCAGTCCTTTCAGCGATGAAGTAAACGAAAAAGACACCTTATGGATTACTCCCGATTTGGTAGCCGAAATAGGCTTTACCGAATGGACGGGCGACAACAAACTACGTCACCCCCGCTACCTGGGCTTGCGGAAAGACAAAGACCCGGAAGACGTGAAGAAAGAAAAACCCGAAGCATGAAGTCGAGAACCCACTGAATCAGTTTACTCCATTCTCCATGAAAGTAGAAACCAGCAACGAAGACAAAGTATTTTTCCCCGACGCCAAAATAACCAAAGGTGATCTGATCAGCTATTATGAGAGTATCGAGGACCTTATACTTCCGCATATGGAAGGCCGTCCGCTGATGATGCAGCGATTCCCTGACGGGATCGAAGCCGATGGTTTTTACCAAAAAGAGGCGGGCGATTATTTTCCCGATTGGATGGAAACCATGGAGATCAAAAAAGAAGGCGGTACGGTAAACCAGGTGATTTGCAACAACGCTTCCTCCTTGAAGTATCTCGTTAATCAGGGTACCATAACATTCCACACTTGGCTCAGTCGAAAGCCTGAGATCAACCATCCCGATAAGTTGATCATAGACCTCGATCCTCCCGAAGGAAACTTTGAGATCGTGCGGGATGCAGCTAGAGCGCTTGATGAATTTTTCAGAGAAGCCAATATCACCGCCTATCTAATGACCACAGGCTCCAAGGGATTACACATTATGGTGCCCTTGGATGGGAAAAGTGATTTTGATACCGTAAGGAATGTGGGAAAAGAGTTGGGGAATCGGATGACCCAAAAATACCCGGACATATTCACGCAAGAGCAACGCAAGAACAAGCGCAAGGAAAAACTATACTTCGACATTCAGCGGAATGCTTACGCCCAAACGGCTGTATCGCCCTACACGGTGAGGCCCGTTAAAAGTGCGGCCGTGGCTACTCCCCTTTCATGGGATGAACTGGACCGGAGCGACCTCGATTCGCAGACTTATACTGTGAAGAATATCCAAAGACGACTTTCTCAAAAAGAAGATCCTTGGAAAGGGTATAGGAGGCATCGAATAAGTATCGACAGGCTTGAGAAAAGTCTTTGAACCAGCTTCTTCATTGGCTCATAGGAAGTGAAGACGAGATAAGGCCGAAATCGAGCGAGCCGCATGGTCAGTAAATCCTCAGACTCGATTTTCATACGTCTATCGAATCCAACGCCCCATCGCCGTGGAATAGTTTTCCCGGTGATAATTTAAAACAAACTGAATAATAGATATCTAGCTACATATCAGCTCACTAGAATCACAAGCTTAATGGCACGCTTTTTTGTCTATTCAAGATCAATAAGAACCAAAAACCAGATATTATGATAGTAAAAGTGATAGAAGTAATCGGAACTTCTGACAAAGGATTTACAGAAGCCACCCAAAATGCAGTAACGGAGGCGGGGAAAACCGTAAAAAATATCGAATCCGTTTACGTGAAAGAAATGAACGCCAATGTGACGGACAACAATATTGTATCGTACGGTGTAAATGCGAAAATCTCGTTTAAAATAGATAAATAAACAGCATTCCCCCCAAAGAAAAAGCTTCTCCTACAGATTGATTGGAGGAGCTTTTTTGGTTTATGGGGCTACCTATTTCTTCGTTACCCCGGCTTTGAACTTTTTCAGTTCGTAAAAAAAGAGTGCCGAGTTGCGGTCCCGATAGTTGATAGCGATTTCGCTTAATTACCCGTGGTTGATTGATTTATATGGCCTATTTCTCGCAGAGGAAAATTAGCAGACGCTGAGGCCGCAGAGAGGTTTGAGTCGCGTTTGCTGGAGTCGAAATCTTCAACCTTGATATGGGAGGGTCTCTCTGTGCGCTTTGCGCCTTCTTCGCGCTCTTCGTGGTTAAACCGAAACTAGATGGGGGCGTTTCTTTTTTGTTAAATGAGGGTTTGAACTTTTCCCATCGGTGACCGGTTTTTTCTGAGAATTGGTCTTGTCTCCGCTTGACAACTCTGACATATATGATTTTTGTGGCCTATTTCTCGCAGAGGAAAATGAGCAGACGCTGAGGCCGCAGAGAGGTTTGAGTCGCGTTTGCTGGAGTCGAAATCTTCAACCTTGATATGGGAGGGTCTCTCTGTGCGCTTTGCGCCTTCTTCGCGCTCTTCGTGGTTAAACCGAACTTTACAAATTTTTAGAATAAATCAGCCCACGGGTTAAGATGAACCAGAAAAATAGATTCAACGCGATTCTGTTTTTACTTTTGTTCCAAACCACTTTGTAATTAAAGCCATAACGAATTCACATGGAATTAGCGCTTGAATGGTTTCAAAACTTGGACAACGTTTGGAAAGTATTGATCTATTCGAGCTTAACTGCCTTAGCAACGGGCTTGGGAGCAATTCCCTTCTTTTTTGTAAAAAAAGTAACCAAGCGCTGGACGAGTCTGGGCGATGGGCTGGCGGCGGGTTTAATGTTGACGGCCAGTTTTAAACTGGTTCAAGAAGGAATTGATTACAATCTCTGGCGATTGGTCATTGGAACCGCCGTTGGTGCTGCTCTTATTACGTGGAGCCGCCAAAAACTAAAAGACAGAGATGAATTGGAGTTGGGAGATTTGGAAGGGGCCAATGCCATGAAAGCATTGATGATCGTCGGGGTGATGACGATTCACTCTTTCGCGGAGGGCGTGGGCGTGGGTGTCTCATTTGGCGGCGGAGAAGAATTTGGCACCTACATTTCGGCTGCCATTGCCATTCATAATATCCCCGAGGGCTTGGCCATTAGTTTGGTATTGATTTCACGGGGTGTTTCTGTCTGGAAAAGTATGTTTTGGTCCGTTTTCTCCAGCCTCCCTCAGCCATTGCTGGCCGTGCCCAGTTACTTTTTTGTGGAAACGTTTAAGCCATTTTTACCCGCGGGGCTTGGCTTCGCTGCGGGTGCCATGATTTGGATGGTGGTTTCGGAAATGCTTCCCGATGCGCTGAAAGAAAGCCCGAAGAATCAGGTGGCTCTGGCTACCGTCGCCGGGGTGTTAATCATGGTGGTTTTGCAACAGGTTATTTGAAAAGAGCTTGATTGAACCAATAAATCGACATTATTTCTCACTTTTTGCTGCCTGATTTTGGCCAATTCAAGAGCACATGGAACTTTTCAACTCACGGAACAAATACGTTTTCACTAAGGAATAACGCAGCCCGGCAGATCAATGCAATACTTCCCCGCAGAACAATAGGTTGGGAGTTTTAGAATTCACTCGAACTGACAAACCATCGAGGTGTTCAAAAAGCTGAGAGGCGCAGTACGTATATCGTAGCTCTAAATTCGTATTTAGACAATTTGCCCGCCTAAAATCAAAGACTCTAGGAGTGCAGGTTAGAAGGTTATTCTGTCTATTCATTGTTCTCAATACAAATTCTACCATCGCTCGGGCGCTGATCGAATTCACTCAAATTGACAAATGTGCGTAATGCATAGTTCATTAGCCCAAAGAATGTAGTTAGATGTCGTAATGGAAGTTAACAGGGATCACCCGGTAGCTGGCAGCCTGCAGCCGGAATGAGCCCTCATGATATAGCTTGACAGGCTACCTTCCTAAAGCCCAAAAAATGTGGAAAACCTTTTTCATTAATAATTGTGATAGGGTTTCTTAAGTCTGTTCCGCCTGTCTTTCATCGTGGCGTCTCGAATCTAAATCAGATGTGACTAGAAAGGATGCACCTCTATAAAGCCCACCTGAACAGACTTATATCACGTAAGAATTGGAACTAAAAAAGGTTGAGCATTTACCCCTCCATATCGGGACTCGTGTGCCTTTGGCGGATCAGGCAACATTGATGGTAAACCTATTAATCAATCAATCGATCATAAGTTTGATAAATGAATTTTG